>JASIBJ010000250.1 GCA_030045215.1 Streptosporangiaceae bacterium
GCACAAGGCCGACGCCGGACTCGCGACGGCCGACCGCGCGGGCTCGGTGCTCCCGATTGAGAGGATCGTCGCGGCGACGCTGATCGCGGCCACAGCGGCCAGCGTCGTGCGCAGTGATAGGGACCGGTTGCTCATGACATCTCCGAGTTCTCGACACGGGTGAGACGCCTGGGACTCTGGTCCGGTTGGCGGCGAGATCAGGCGGGGGCGCCGCTGCGGCCCGCCCCGCCGCGAAATCTCGCCACGCCCTCGAATACGCCCGGGTCCGTCAGGGTGGCCATGCCGCGTGAGAACTCATTGGCCATCGCCTCGGAGTAGCCGAGCGACATGCCCTCCAGCGTTGAAGCCCGGTCGCCGCGCATGCATTCTTGGGGGAACGCGGCCACCTGCCTGGCTAGCTGCTCCGCCGCCTCGCGCGCGTGGCCAACAGGAACCAGCCGTGTGGCCAGGCCGATCTCATGCGCCTCGGCAGCGGGTACCGGGCGACCGGTCAAGATCATGTCAAGCGCCCGGCCGATGCCGACCACTTGCGGAAGCCGCACTGTGCCGCCATCGATCAGGGGCACGCCCCAGCGGCGGCTGAACACCCCGAACACCGCGTCTTCCTCCACGACCCGCAGGTCGCACCACAGCGCCAGTTCGAGGCCGCCCGCGACTGCGTAGCCGGCCACCGCCGCGATGACTGGCTTGGAGAGCCTCATCCGGGTCGGGCCCATCGGACCGTTGCCGTCCGGCGTTGTCTTGTTGCCTCGTTCGCTGCCCATCGCCTTGAGGTCCGCGCCGGCGCAGAACGTCCCGCCGGCACCGAACAGCACCGCGACGCCGGCGTCGGTGTCAGCGTCGAAGTCGGCGAACGCCTCGGCGAGCGCGGCCGCGGTCGGCGCGTCCACCGCGTTGCGGACCTCGGGCCGATCGAGGATGACGGTTGTGACCGGGCCCGACCGCTCGACTCGGACGGTACTGACTCGGGGGGACGACCCCCCGGACCCCGTAGCGGAATGCCCCAGCGCTTCACTCCGGGGGGACAATCCCCCGGACCCCCCGGCGGTCACCGGCGGCTAGCCGACTTGCCAGGTATCAGTGCCGGCTAGCAGCTCGGCCAGGTCGCCGTCGCCCTGCTTCTGCCGGGCCGAGTCGATCTGCGCGGTCATCAGCTCGTCGTAGCTGGGCCGTTCGACCTTCCGGAATACGCCGATCGGGGTGTGCGCGAAATCCGAGCTATCGAGCCGGGACAGGGCGAACGCGTAGGACGGGTCGGCCGCATGAGCGTCGTGGATCAGCAGCGAGGCCGGGTCGGCGTCCGCGACCGGCACCGCCTCCAGCGAGCCCAACCGGCCGAAGCGCAAACCCATGCCGCCATCGGCACCGAATCTGATCGGCTCGCCGTGCTCAAGTCGGATCAGATGCTGCTCGCGCGAGCCTGGTTCGGTCAGCGGCAAGAACGCGTCGTCGTTGAAGATCGGGCAGTTCTGGTAGATCTCGATGAACGCGGTGCCCTTGTGGTCGGCCGCGGCCCGCAGCACGCTGGTCAGGTGCTTGCGGTCGGAGTCGATCGTCCGGGCGACGAAGCCGGCCTCGGCGCCAAGGGCGAGCGACACCGGGTTGAACGGGGTGTCCAGCGAGCCGAACGGCGTCGACTTGGTGACCTTGCCCTGCTCGGACGTGGGCGAGTACTGACCCTTCGTCAGCCCGTAGATCCGGTTGTTGAAGAGCAGAATCTTGATGTTCACGTTCCGGCGCAGTGCGTGGATCAGGTGGTTGCCCCCGATAGACAGAGCGTCTCCGTCACCCGTGATCACCCAGACCGACAGGTCAGGGCGCGACGAGGCCAGGCCCGTCGCCAAAGCCGGGGCGCGGCCGTGAATCGAATGCATGCCGTAGCTGTTCACGTAGTACGGCAAGCGAGACGAGCACCCGATGCCCGAGATGATGACGAGGTTCTCGCGCGGGATCTCCAGCTCCGGCAGGAACGACTGGAACGCGGCCAGGATGGCGTAGTCGCCGCAGCCCGGACACCAGCGCACTTCCTGGTCGGACTTGAAGTCCTTCGCCGACTGCTTCTCATCGGCCTTGGGCACCAGCGTCAGCGAGCCAAGCCGGTGACCGGGCTCGGGGAACTCTAGCTCAGACATTGGTGATCACATCCTGGATGACGTCGGCCAGTTCGGACGCCCGGAACGGAAGACCGCGGACCCGGTTGTACGAGACCACGTCGGCCAGGAAACGGCCACGCAGCAGCAGGGCGAGCTGACCAAGGTTGATCTCGGGTACGAGAACCTTGTCGTACGCGCGCAGTACTTCGCCGAGATTCGCGGGGAACGGAGACAGGTGCCGCAGATGCGCCTGCGCGACGGAGCAACCGGACAGCCGCACGCGGCGTACCGCCGCCCCGATCGACCCGTAGGTCGACCCCCACCCGAGGACCAGGACCCGCGCGTTGTGGTCCGGGTCGTCGACCTCCAGCGGCGGGATGTCGGCCGCAATGCCATCAATCTTCGCCTGGCGTAGCCGCACCATCCGGTCGTGGTTGTCGGGGTCATACGAGATGCTGCCGGAGATGTCTGCCTTCTCGATGCCGCCGATCCGGTGCTCGAGTCCGGGCGTACCGGGGATGGCCCAGGGCCTGGCTAGCGTCTTCGGGTCACGCTGGAACGGCAGGAATTCCTGGCCATCGGCCGCCGCTTGCCCGGCGAAGCTGAACTCGTCGCGCAGCCTGGCCAGCCCGTCGACGCTCGGGACGCGCCAGGGCTCGGACCCGTTCGCCAGGTACCCGTCGGAAAGAATGATCACCGGCGTGCGGTACTTGACGGCGATGCGGACCGCCTCGATCGCGGTGTCGAAGCAGTCGGCCGGCGTGGACGCAGCGAGCACAGCCACGGGGGACTCCCCGTTCCGTCCGAAGAGAGCCATCAGCAGGTCGGCTTGCTCGGTCTTGGTCGGCATGCCGGTGGACGGGCCTGCGCGCTGGATGTCGCAGACGATCAGTGGCAACTCGACCGAGACCGCGAGGCCGATCGTCTCCGCCTTCAGGCACATGCCAGGGCCCGACGTGCTGGTCACGCCGAGGCCGCCGCCGAAAGACGCGCCGAGGGCCGCGCCGACGCCGCTGATCTCGTCCTCGGCCTGCATGGTGCGGACGCCGAACCGCTTCAGCTTCGACAGTTCGTGCAGGATGTCGGACGCCGGGGTGATCGGGTACGACCCGAGGAACAACGGCAGCCCGGACCGGCGGGAGGCGGCCACCAGCCCGTAGGCGAGCGCGCTGTTGCCGGTGATGTTCCGGTAGGTACCGGGCTGCAGCTCGGCCGGCTTGACCTCGTACTGGACCGAGAAGGCCTCGGTCGTCTCGCCGTAGTTCCAGCCGGCCTGGAACGCTGCCTTGTTCGCGGCCAGGATTTCCGGCTTGCCGCCGAACTTGAACTCGAGGAACCTCATCGTTCCGTCGATGGGCCGGTTATACAGCCAGGACAGCAAGCCGAGGGAGAACATGTTCTTGGCGCGCTCGGCGTCCTTGCGCGTGATGTCAAAGTTCTCCAGGGCCTTGACGGTCACCGAAGTGATCGGGATCGCGTGCACCTGATAGGCATCAAGCGAGCCGTCCTCGAGCGGATTCGCCAGGTAGCCGACCTTGGACAGGTTGCGCTTAGTGAACTCGTCGGTGTTGGCGATGATGTCGCCGCCGCGCGGCACGTCGTCAAGATTTGCCTTGAGAGCCGCCGGGTTCATCGCGACCAGAACGTCGGGTGCGTCACCCGGCGTCAGGATGTCGTGGTCGGCGAAGTGCAATTGGAAGCTGGACACGCCGGGGAGCGTGCCGGCCGGGGCGCGGATCTCCGCCGGGAAGTTCGGCAGGGTCGACAAGTCGTTGCCGAAGGTTGCCGTCTCCTGGGTGAACCTGTCCCCGGCGAGCTGCATGCCGTCGCCGGAGTCGCCTGCGAACCTGATGATGACTCGATCGAGCCGCTGGACCTGCTTGGTCACAGTTTCCGGGCCTCCTCAACGCGCCGAGGCCGGGTAACAGACGCGGTGACGGCGTGCATCTTTGCAAATCACCCCATTTTTGGGGCGCCCTCGGGTTAGAAAGCACCGGCAGCACCAAGGGCAGTGCACCCGGCGTTGGTTGCCCACAGCCACCACCGCCAGACCGCATGTCAGGAGCGCTCCGTGACGGCGGCTATAACGTGATTCTAGTACAGATGAGCGAGCGACCATGTTCGCTCTGTAGGACGCAAACCGCTGTATCGAGGTTCACCCAGGTAGCTGCTCTGGAGGTCCGCATGAGGTTACCCGATCGTTAGTTACGCATGGTGTCAACCTGACTGCGCCGTGATGCGTACCGCTCGCGAAGTCCGGCCATCACCCGCCGCGACGCACCCCAGTGGGTGCTACCGGCCGGGCACGCAGATCGGTCCAAGCGGGCTCCGGCGCGGCTAGGAGGCTACAGCCGGCGGGCGTACCCTGACACCGTGGACGAGGCCGAGCTGCGGTTTGCCGACTGCCCGACGACGGCGGCCGAGCTGGTCATCGCCGTGCCGCCGTCGGCGGTGTGGCCGC
>JASIBJ010000251.1 GCA_030045215.1 Streptosporangiaceae bacterium
ACCCGCTGGCCTGCGCGTCGATCGTGGCCACGATCGATGTGATGAGGGACGAAGACATTATCGGGAACGCGGTGCGCGTCGGCGAGCGTGTCCTAGGGCCCGGGCTGCACGAGCTGGCCGAACGGCATCCAGTGGTCGGTGAGGTTCGCGGGACCGCCGTGTTCTGGGCACTGGACCTGGTGTCCAACCGTGAGACACGCGCGATGCTCGCGCCCTACGGCGGCTCGTCCGAGGCGATGAACGCGCTCGTGGGCCAGTGCCGCGCACGGGGCCTGATTCCGTTCGTGAACTACAACCGCCTGCACGTCGTCCCGCCGTGCACGGTGAGCGAGTCCGAGGCCAAGGAAGGGCTCGCCATCCTGGACGAGGCGCTGGCGGTCGCGGACACCTACTACCAGGGCTAGCCGGCGAACCTGGGCGCGCGATGAGTAGAGGAGCCGAAAAAGGTTAGATAGCGTGCCGCGGCAAGCCGTCCGGGCTGGCCAGCGCTCTGCAGGCGGTTGAGGAGCGGGATGAGGTCAGGCACTCGGCACGTTCTCGGTGCGGGGGCCGGCATCGCGGCGGCTGGGGTAGTGGCGGTGCTGCTGCTCGCGGGCGAATACGAGGCATCGCTCACGCAGGGCTGGGCGGCGGCCCAGCAAGCTCACGGAACGGGGTCGCTCGTCATCGGCGCGCCGGTCGGCTCGATCCGGGCCGCGGCGCTGATCGCCGTAGCCGGGGCCGCGGTCGGCGTGCTGTGCGGCTGGCGCAAGCTGTCGCCCGCCGCGCCGCTGGCCGCAGGCGTGCCGCTGGCAGGGCTTGGCCTGCTGTCATGGCTGGACACGTGGCGTATGACGCTGCTGGCGGGCGGCAGTCTCAGCCAGCCCTGGTCCAGGCTGGTGACCGATCAGGTGTTCCTGGTCACCGGCGGAGTGCTGTTGCTGGCCGCGGCGGCGCCATCGCGGTATCGGCCGCGGCTGCTCCCGGCCCGGAGATCGCAGGGCTGGATAGTGCTCACGGTGGCGCTTGGCCTGCTCGCGGTACCGGTGACGTGGTACCTGGTACAGCTCACTAACATGACGCCGGCCAACTACACGGCCAGCTACTGGTGGCCCTTCCGCCAGAACGCCGATGACCTGGTTGACGTCTTGTTCGTTCTCGTCATCGCTATCATGGGGGTCCTGGCGGCGAGCCGGCCGCTGCGCATCGCGGCCATCATTGCGGGCCTGCCGATGCTCGGGCTCGGCCTGATCGGGCTGGTCGCCCCAGGGCTGGCGAATGACCTGACCGGCTCTGCTGGCCTCGGGCCGGGCTGGCGATACGCGGTCTTGCTTGACCTGACATCGGGGCTGCCGCTGCTGTACGGCGCGCTGCTCGTGACATCCGGGCTACTGCGCGAGGGCAGTTCTCCTGCGATCGCCAGGCGGGTGAAGGCGAGCCGGCCGACCGCAGTCTCGTAACAGCTGGACGCGGCTGCTCGCGGATGCGGCGGTTGCCGAGCCGACGCGAGAGTCGGCCGGGCTACGCGAAGAACTCGTCCACGGCGTATTGATCGGTGTGGACGATCCAGACTTCTGCTGCCTTGCCATCCCGCATGTGGATGGTCAGCACCTCGTTGTCCTGCAGCGTCTTGCCGTCCCGCTCCGCGTGGACGGTCAGGAGCGCGACCGCATGGTCGTCGTTGGCGAGGACGTCATGCAGCTCGGTCCGGTACGTCCCGCCAGTGAGCTCCATAACGCGGCCGAGCACGGCAAGGAATTCAGGAGTACCCCTGTACTCACCAGCAAACACGCCCCGTCCAGGGAAGTGCCAGATGATGTCGGGAGCCCAGTCCTTTGTGGCTGCCTCCACGTCGCCGCGCCCGAGTGCGGCGTGGGACTCTCGAAGCATTTCCTCGTAAGCGTGCGCCATCTGATCCCTCCCAGTTCTTATGCACCCGTAGCGGTAGCGCTCGCAGCTGCACCTCATTGTGACTCGCGGGAAAGACCGGTGCCAGAGCGAATAGAGGGCCTCAGCGTCCAGCCCACCCGCGCCACGCTCGGCGGAAGGTAGCCTCGCGCTATGCCCAATTCCGGCCGGCCGCGACATGTCGTCCAGCGCCACGCCGGGTAGATGTGGACCCGGCCCGAGCGCTGCGGCAGATCGCGTTCCAGCTCGAGCGAGCGGGGGCGCCGACGTACCGGGTGCGCGCATTCCGGCGGGCGGCCCGGGTCATCGAGGACCTGCCCGATCGTGAGCTGGAGCAGCGACTGAGCGACGGCACGCTCCAGGAGCTGGCGGGCATCGGCCCGTCGACGGCCGAGGTCATCGTGCAGGCGCGGGCCGGCCGTGAGCCCGCCTATCTGACACGGCTGCTCGCGGAGGCGGAGGTTGCCGAGCCGACGGGGATGCGGGCGGCGCTGCGGGGGGACTGTCATGCGCACTCTGACTGGTCCGATGGCGGCAGCCCGCCACGTGAGATGGCCGAGGCTGCCCGCGAACTCGGGCACGAGTGGATCGCGCTTACCGATCATTCGCCGCGGCTCACCGTCGCCAATGGGCTCACCGCGCAGCGGCTGGAGGAGCAACTCGAGCTCGTGACCCGACTGAACTCCGAACTCGCCCCGTTCCGCATCCTTACCGGTATTGAAGTGGACATCCTCGAGGACGGCACGCTCGACCAACGCGGGGACCTGCTCGGCCAGCTGGACATGGTCGTCGCGAGCGTGCACTCGAAGCTGCGGATGCCCGCCGAGGAGATGACGCCACGGATGGTGGCGGCGGTGTCGAATCCGCATGTGGACGTGCTCGGCCACTGCACCGGCCGGATGATTCGGGGCCGCGGCCGGCCCGCGTCTGTATTCGACGCTGAGGCGGTGTTCGGCGCCTGTCGCGAGCACGGCGTGGCCGTCGAGATCAACTGCCGCCCCGAACGGCAAGATCCGCCCGACCCGCTGCTGGCGCTGGCCGCCTCGGCGGGTTGCCTGTTCGCGATCGATACCGATGCGCACGCGCCGGGCCAGCTTGGCTGGCTCGACAGCGGCTGTGAGCGGGCCGAGCGATTCGGTATCAGTCCGGAGCGGGTAATCAACAGCCGTAGCGCCGCAACCCTGCAATCCGGGCGCAGGTTGCGGTGAGTGACGCTGTGTCCCCGGGGCCCGGGCGTACACGAGGAGGACTCTGCGCATGCCCCTGGTCAACATCGATCTGCTGGCCGGTCGTACCGACGAAGAGCTGGCCACGATCGCCGATTCGGTGCACGAGGCGATGGTCGAGGAACTGGGCGCGCCGCGGCGTGATCGCTTCCAGGTCATCGCGCAGCACTCGCCGGCGACGCTGCACTTCGACCGGCACTACCTCGGCATCGAACGCAGTGACCGCTTCGTGGTGGTCCGGATCACGTTGTCGGCCGGCCGGTCCGCCGAGGCCAAGAGCGCGTTCTACGCGCGCCTGGCCGCCCAGCTCGCCGACCGCGCCGGACTGCGACCTGAGGACCTCGCGGTCGTGCTGGTCGAGAACGAGCGGGCAGACTGGTCGTTCGGCCGGGGCGAGGCGAGCTACCTCGTGCTGCCGCGCGAGCAGTGGCGCTAACACTGCCAGGCCGGTGGCGGAGGGCAGGCGGCTCGACTCGGCGCGGAGCAGCGACGGTCCGTACCGCCCGGCGCCGGCTGTGTTTCGGCCAGGCCGCCCGCGTAGAAGCGCCGAGCGGCATCGAGTAGTTCGTCGAGAGGCGGCCACCAGGGCCCGTGACCGAGGGACCGGAGCACGTCGAGCACCTGAGCGGGCCGGACCGGGCCGGCTGCGCTGGTCGCGACGGCAACCCGGCGCGACCGGACGGCCCGCAGCGGGCCGAGGTACAGGTCCGGTTTCGCTTCGGCGCGCTGAGACGGCGCCACCACCAGGTAGTAGTCGGGGAGCTCGAAGCGCTTGTCCCGCCATGCAGCCAGCGCTTCGCCGGCCCGCCGCTCGAACTCGGCTGCCCCTGCGGGCCCGCTCGACAGATCCCACATCGTCTGCCACGCTGCCGCGACCGCGGCTAGCGGGTCGCCGGCTACCAGCACATAGGCGGCCCGGCGCCGCGCGGCGTCGCGCATCGCCATCGCCCCCGGCTCCCAGCCAGCGCCGTCCGTGCCGGCGCCGCCGTCCGCGTCCGGCTGTGCCTTGCTCACGGATGGTGCGATAACGGCAACGTTCGGACACTGTCCGAATCCGGTAATTAGTTCGTTACTGAGCGTGCCGACGAGGGCCACCACAGTGGAAGATTCACGACGCATCGCCATGATCCTATGGCGCCAGCCGGGCTCCTTTAGCCGCCGATAGCTGACAAAGACGAGCCATGAATTACCCTATCGGCAGAAAGCAAGCAATTCAGTGTCAATTCGGCTATCGTGCAATTAGCCAAACCATTAGTCCTGATGCAGAATAACGGCCATGGCGAGCCCCCTCGGCCACCCCGGCCATACCAGCACCGCAATGCTACGGTCACAGCGAATTCGCATGCCCGATGGCGAATGGCGCTACACAGGCAAGATCGAACTCATCTGTTACGACTGCGGCGACGATCCGGCACTCGATTACTCAAAAGTATCGCCGTTGTTACGGCGCGTGCGCGGGCCCTACCCGACCGTCGGCGTGGCGCAGGAAGCGCTGGCGCAGCACTGCGGCCGGGCCAGACGGGCGCCTCGCGCGTGGTGAACCGGGCGCGCATCGTCGCGAACTGAGGTCCGGCCCGACCGGAAGTTCCCGCGGGCGGGACGTCGGGAGGCCAGCTGCCTGAGCGGGGTCAGGCGGGCGGCCCAGTTACCCGGGCGGGCAGGCTGCCTGGGCTGTGCGATTACCTGGACGGTGCGGTGGTGGAAGCCGGGTGCTCGATGACGGCATCCGGGCCGGGGAACACCAAGCAGGTGTGACCGTCCTCAAATCGCACGAGGTAGGGCGGTCCGCCTGCGGGTCCGTGAACCTCCAGGATCTGGCCGATGCGATCGGCCTGGCCTACGACCTTGCCGTGCACGTGGAGACGATCGCCAACGACAGCGTCCATCAATGCCACCTCCCAGTCGGTGCATGCCGCGCCCGGGTCGGCGTCCGGGGGCGCGGCGAACTGGCCATGCTGACCCATACCCGGCGGCGGGTGCCGCTTACCCGGCTAGGCGTCCCTTTTCTCCGGGCCGCGCCGGCCCGTCCGCCCCCGGAACAGCCGGAGCGCCGCCGGCGTTTTAATCCCTGTACGGTTTTCACGGGCGAAAGATGGCTTATGGCGCGGTGTATCACGTGCGGGACTGAATTGCATCCTGAAAGGGCTTTGAAGTACGACTACTGCATGGCCAGGGAGT
>JASIBJ010000252.1 GCA_030045215.1 Streptosporangiaceae bacterium
CGCCGACGCGGCCTGCGTCAGTTCGGCCTCCCTGTGCTCGATCCCGTTGAGCAGGGACTCCGCCTGGTCCGCCGCCGACTCGGCTGCCTGCAGGAAGACCCCGGCCTCGCCGGTCTCATCGGACGACAGCGCGTGCAGCGCATTCGTGAGGCCGGTGCGGGCGAACTCAAGCCGCTCGTCGGCCTGGCCGGGACTGGAAGCCACGATTGCCACCGCATCGGGCGTGTACTTGCCTGCGAGCTTGCCGAGTATCTGCTCGGAGGTGGGCAGCCGCGCCGCCTGCTGTGTCACGTGATGGCCGACCTCGGCCAGAACCTCAGGCGCGCGGCCCTCTAGATCCTGCATGCGGTCGAATGCGACGGACTGCTCGTCGAGCAGCCGGTTGGCCTCGCCGCAGCGGCGCGAGATCTCCGCCAGCATTTCCCGCCTGACTGGTTCGCGCTCGGGCGACTCGTCGTCCAACCGCTGGCGCAGCTTGAACGCCTCGGCCAGTTCGGCGCGGGCAAACTTCAGCGCGGCCGAGAACGGCGCAGTTGCATGATCGCCGAAACTGGCCAGAATGAAGCCGAGTTCCTGATCGCTTGTCTTGATCGCGTCGTCGGTCTCGACCAGCGCACGGGCCGTCTGGGCCTCAAGCTCGGCCGGGCCGGGGCCGACTGGCCGGGCTGCCGGTCGGTCGCCGCGGCGGGCCGCCGTGCGCCAGCTCAGCAGCACGGCCAGACCGACAAGGGCCGCCGCGGCGGCGGCCAGCGCGGCGATCTCGCCGGCATTCGAGGGGCTATTGGCTGGATGGGCCGACGCCACATAGGCGGGCGCGAGGTGGCCCGGCGCGCTGACGCCGACTGCGCCAGAGTGATCGCCGACTTCGTGCGGCAACCGGAGCGGTTGCTCCGCCCAGGCTGGAGCAGCGGCCCAGGCCAGGAGCGCAAGCACCGCGGCCAGCGCGGCCGTGATCTGAGTACGCACCGTCCCCCCGGAAGCTCCCCGGCTAGCGGGTCTACCCGGGCCGGTCCGATCGCACACACCGGACAGACGGACATCGACCGGGCATTCCGCCTGGGCCGCAGGGTGTTATCGCAGGTAGCCGCCGCGGTACCGGATCAGCGGCTGACCTGCCTCGGCGACGTAGGGGACCGCCCGCACCTGCGCGATCAGCAGCAGGTGATCACCGGCCGGAATGCGCGAGGTCACCTCGCACTCGAAGGCGGCCAGGCCGCCGTCGGGGATCAGCGCCCCCGACTCCCGGCCGCGGGTGTGCGCCACCCCCTCAAGTAGCAGCCGCGCGCCCGGCCGTCCGGCCGCTGCGAACCGGCCGGCGAGGACTCGCTGGCTATCCGCCAGCAGCGTGACCGCGAACCAGGCCAGCCTGCCCAGCACTTCGGCCGGATAGGAGCCGGCGATGAGGGAGACAAGCACCAGCGGCGGCTGTGCCGAGACGGGGCAGAACGCACTGACGGTCGTGCCGATGTCGTCCCTGCCGTCGGTGATGGTCAGCAGCGTCACCGCCCCCGGCCAGGCGTCAAGCGCTTCGCGATAGGAACGGGGTTCGCTGGAGCCGCCCCGTTCCGTCACTCAAATGTCCATGAGCCCGGCAACATCAGCGGACCTTGCGGATGCAACCCGGCCTTGGCGGCGACCTGCCAGGCGGGCCCCCAGACATCGGCGAGCAGGCTGGCGGCCGCGGCTCCGTGGCCCTCGCTAGAGCCTGCCGGGATCAGGCGCTCCAGCGGGCGGGCGCGCGGGTAGACGCGCAGCCCGGCCGTCGCGGGCAGGCCCGCCCGGCGCCGCGCGATCGCTGCGGCGCGCTCCATGCCGCCAAGCTCGTCTACCAGCCCGCGGGCATGGGCGTCGGCGCCGGTCCAGACCCGGCCCTTCGCCAGCTCGTGCACCTGCTCCGAGGTCATTCCGCGTCCGGTCGCCACCTTGCTCGTGAAATCGGCATAAATATGGTCGAGCCAGCCGTTCACGAGGGCCCATTCGTCTTGGGTGAAGGGACGCTGCTGGGAGAACATCGCGGCGTGCGCGCCCTGGGACACCAGGTCGCTGCTGACCCCGGCCCGGCCGAGCGCCTCGCCGAGGACCGGCTTGGCCGTGATGACGCCGATCGATCCAGTCACCGTGCCGGGCTGGGCCACGATCACGTCCGCGGCCATCGAGATGAAGTAGCCGCCGGACGCGGCGACGTCGCCCATGGACACCACCACGGGGGTGCCTCCAGCTCTGGCCCGGACCACTTCGCGCCAGATCGTGTCCGAAGCGACGTACGATCCGCCAGGGCTGTTCACCCGCAGCAGGATCGCCCGCACGTGCGGGTCCTTGGCGGCGTTCCTGATCGCGGCCGCGATTGTGTCCGAGCCCATGGAGCTGCCGCCGAACGGACTCCGCCCGCTCCGGCCGCGCCGGATCGGTCCGGTCGCGTAGATCAGCGCCACGAACGGCTCATGCCGGGGCCCGGCCGCGAACGTGGCCGCTACCTTCTGCGCGTGCTCGATCATCATCTTGCTGCGCTGGTACCGCCCGACGTATTGCAGGATCGCCTCCTGCCCGGCCTCCTTGCGCACGGCGGCATAGACCTCGTCGCGATAGCCGAGGTGATCGACCAGCCCGTTCTGCTGGGCCTGGGTCGCCAGGAACGGGCCCGCATCGATCAGGTCCCTGACCTTGTCCGGCGTCAGCTTTCGCCGCTCGGCTATCGCCTGCGCGAGTTGCTCGGTGATCGACGCGGTGAGCCGCTCGGTCGCCTCTCTGGCCGGCCCGGAGAAGCCGCGCTCGGTGAGCTGTTCGGCGGCGCTCTTGTACTCATACCGCTTGGCAACCTCGAACTCCGCGCCGAGCTTGTCCAGCACCCCGCGCAGGAATACCCGTTCGACCGCGATCCCGGTGAGCCCGAGGTCACCGGATGGCTGCAGCCAGATGGTGTCGAAGGCGGTTGCCAGGTAGTAGTGCACGTTGCCGGCCGAGAACTCGCCATAGGAATCGGCCCAGGCGACGGTCGACTTGCCCGTGGCGGCGAAGTCCCTGACTGCGCGACGCAGTTCCTGCACGGCGGCCAGGCCGATGCCCTTGCCGCCCAGCCGGGCGACCAGCGCGACGACACGGTAGTCGTCACGGGCCCGGCGCAGCGCCTCGAGCAGATCGGCGAGGACCACCCGGTTCCTGGCCATGACGGCCGAGACGGGGTCGGTAGGCCGGGACTCGCTGATGCCCTCGGTGAGGTCGAGTTCCAGGATCAGGGGCGCCGTCCACTGCTGGCGCAGCTTGGCCAGCGGAGGAGGAAGGATGGAATCTGGCATGCCCTACAGCCTAGGCTGAGGCGCTCCGGTCAGCCGGCGACGGTCTGCTCAGAAACTCCCGAAGGCCAGCCCCGGCGAATGCCTTGGCGGTCTCGATGCCGATGCTGACCGCGCCGCCGGTGACGGTGACCCGCCTGCCGGTGAGAGCGACGCCGTCGATGACCTCAGCGGTCGTGCTCCGGGCTGTGAACGGCGTGGTGATGCGGCTGGCGATGGGAGCAGCCTTTCCGGGCGGCAACGCTCTTTTGACGTGCGCGCCTGGCCCCGACGGCAAGTACGATGAGCAATCGGAGGATCCTCCGGTTCGCTGTTAAAGTAATCGGAGGACCCTCCGGTTAGTAGCCCTTTCGCCGTTCCGCCATCAAAGGAGAGGTCGTTGACCGGGCATGACCGGCCGCTGCGCGCCGACGCCCAGCGCAACCGCGAGTTGCTGCTGACCGCGGCCGTCGCAGCGTTCTCCCGAGCCGAGCCTGAGGCCACGCTGGAGGCGATAGCGCGGGCGGCGGGAGTAGGCATAGGGACGCTCTACCGGCACTTCCCGAGCCGCGAGGCCCTGATCGACGCCGCGTATAGAAGCGAGCTCGCGCGCTTGTGCGACTCGGTCCCCGACCTCCTGGCGATACTGCCGCCGGACCGCGCGATGCGCGCGTGGATGGACAGCTTCGTCGACTACATGACGACCAAGCGGGGGATGGCCGGGGCGCTGCGCGCGGTCGTCGCCTCCGGCGGAAATCCGTTTGCCGAGAGCCGCGCCAGGCTGCTGGCCGCGCTAGACGCCTTGCTGCGGGCGGGCACGCAGGAGGGCCTGTTGCGGCCTCACGTGAGTCCTGACGACGTGCTGGTCGGCATCAGCGGCGTGTCGGTGTTCGCGGCCGAGCCATCTCAGCGGGTACAGGCCGGCCGGCTGCTCGACCTGATCATGGACGGGCTGCGTTACACCGCGTCCCACGCCAGCGCCGGGGTCGGCGGCGATGGCTAGCCGGGATGGGAATGGCTGGGTCCACTGCCAACTCGGGCACCGGCACTGGGGCCGGTTCGGCGCCGCCGGCCTGCTCGCCTATGTTGCCGGCGGCGGCGCTGTCCTGTTGCAGCAGCGCACCTGGTGGAGTCATCACGGCGGCACCTGGGGGATGCCGGGCGGCGCGCGGGACAGCCACGAATCGGTCTTGAGCGCTGCGCTCCGGGAGGCGGCCGAGGAGTGCGGCGTGCCACCGGGACTGGTACGCCCGCGCGGGATCTTCACCGATGACCACGGCGGCTGGTCCTACACGACGGTGCTTGCCGAGGCGGCGGGCGCATTCGAGGTTGAGTCGGATTACGACGAGACCGAGGATGTTGCGTGGGTGCGACCGCAGGAGGTGGCACGCTTGAACCTGCATCCGGGATTCGCCGAGCACTGGCCCGAGCTGCGTGACCGCATGGAGTCCGTCACGATCATTGTCGATGGAGCGAACGTGGTCGGCTCGCGGCCCGACGGCTGGTGGCGCGACCGGGTCGGTGCGGCGATGCGCTTGCGCGACCAACTCGAGCCGCTGACTCTCGATGGCCTGTCACGGCTGCCTGGCGAGCCGACCGACGGGGAGGGAACGCCGGGGTTGGCGGTGCCCGGATCGCCGGTCTCGCCGGGGTCCGCGGGAGCGCCGGGCGCCGCAGGGTTGCCTGGCTCGGCTGAGTTGTCGGCACGCCGGGCCAGCCGGCGCCGTTCCGCGACGCTGCGAATGATCTGGCTGCCCGACATAGTGCTCGTGGTGGAGGGAGCCGCGCGGCCAGCCGCCGACGCTAACGGCAGCGGCGGGCGAGTTCGGGTCGTGGCGGCCAGCGGGTCGGGCGATGACGCGATCGCCAAGCTGGCCGAGCAGACATCCGGGCACCGGATCGTGGTCACCGCCGATCGCGAGCTGCGACGGCGCTGCGAGGCCGTCGGCGCGATGGTGACCGGTCCCTCCTGGCTTCTCGGCCTGCTCTAAGTGCGGCCTGGCCGACCCATGCCGGGCGTTGGCCCAGCCCTAACCCGGCTGTGCGCGATGAAATGCCTGGCGTGCCTTCGTCGTGGCCAGCGAGGATGGCGCGAGACGCAGCGCCCCGCCGCGTACCGCGGCGGGGTGCGGTGACCGCGACAGGATAAGTGACCATGCGGGTTGTCGTGCTGTCCGATACTCACGGACCGAGGCACTGGAAGTCGTGCCCGCCCCGGGTCGCTGAGCACCTGCGCGGCGCAGACCTCATCCTGCACGCGGGTGACGTGTGCACGGCCTCCGTGCTGGAGGAGCTGAGCGACTACGGGCCAGTGCGGGTAGTGCTGGGCAACAACGACGCAGCGGACGTCGCAAGCTGGGGCGCCCGGCCGACGCTGGAGCTGGACGTCGACGGACTGCCGATCGCGATGATTCACGACGGCGGTCAGGCGACGGGCCGTCTGCTGCGGATGCGCCGCGCGTTCCCGCAGGCTCGGGTCGTCGTCTTCGGCCACTCACACATCCCGCTTGACCAGGCCAGCCAGGGATTGCGGATCTTCAACCCAGGCTCGCCCACCGACCGGCGGCGGCAACCGCACGGCACGCTTGGCGTGCTGCTAGTCGAGGCCGGCCGCCTGATAGAGGCCCGCATTGCCGACGTGACCTGACCGGGTGCTGGCAGACGCGTAGCGCTGGTCACTCGCGGTCGGGGCGATCCTCCGGCTCAGGCGCATCGCCAATAGCGGCGCCGGGAAGGTTGTGCGAGCGACCGGCCAGCACGGCCAGTGAGGCGAGGATGCCGGTGTCCCTGCGCCCGACGAGTTCCCACGCCCTGGCGACCCCGACGACTAGAGATGTAACGGCGGCGTAGCCGATTACCTGTACCGGCCCGGGACGGCCAGGGAGATTAATCGCGACGATGCCGCTCACGAACTCGGTGCCGAAGATCATTAGCAGCAGACCGATGAGGCCGATCTGCCGGGCCTGCTGGCGCCGGGTGGTAACGCTGGTCAGGATGGATCGGATGGCAGCGGCGGTAAACAGGATGCCGATCACGCCGAGCACGATTGACGGATATCCGGCGCCGGTACCGGGCACGAGGGTGAACAGGGAGACGAACAGCGCGTTGGTGAACGCCAGCAGCGCGGCGGCCGCGCGGACCTCCTGAATAACTGCCGGGCCGGCAGCCGGGGCGCGGTGCGTGGAGACTGACAGGGCGACGAACAGCAGGCCGGTTAGAGCGCCCGCACTGGCGGCGGTGGCGGCGAAGAAGTCGCCGAAGGTCACGGGCACCACTGCGCCAACATTACCGTGGCAACGCGGCGACGCTCGTCTGTCCTCAGGGGTCGGCGAGCAGCAGCGCGAATGCCTGCACTCGCCCCTAGTCGGCGGCCAGGTTGCGCTGGTACCAGGTGCCTGGCTTGCCGCCGAGGTCGGCGGGGTCAGCCGGGCCAGCCAGCACGAACCCGGCCTTAGCCAGTACCCTCTGAGACGCCGCATTCCCCCGGGACGTGGCCGCCCTGATCGTCTTGAGCCCGTGTCGCATCGCAGCCAGCTGGCACAGTTCCCGGACGGTCGCTGTTGCCACGCCGTGGCCGGCGACGTCCTGCGCGACCCGGTAACCGAGTTCGGCTGTGCCGTCCCCGGTGAAGACCAGGTTGAATCGGCCCAGGATCGAGCCATCGCAGGCGACGAGCACGTAGAAGGCGCCGATGCCCGCTTCTTGCTCGGCCAGAAGTGCGGCGTATCGCTCGGAGAACTGGTCGAAGAACTCATCACCCCGGTCGGAGATCGAGGCGGCGAAGTAGGCGCGGTTCGCTAGCTCGAAGGCCAGGACCGCGGGGGCGTGATCTGCTCGCAGGTGCTGCAACTCGGGCATCGCCCGACGCTACCGAGACACGGCGGCGCGGCCAACCGAGTTTCCTCCTGGCCCCGCGGCCAGTCCTTGTCGGCCTCGGTTATGCCCGTCCGATTCCCAGATGCAGATATCGCTCTATCACGGTGAGGGTGCGGGCAACATCGGCTCGTCCCGAGGCCCGCAAGCGACATCCCCTACGTCTGCCCTAACTGGGCGTTTGCGTCATCTGCGCTAGTCTGCCGGTCGCTCGTCGGCTCGGTACCTGGCCGCCTCGGCGCGAGCCAGAGCACGGCGAGTGGCGGGATCGTGAGCGCCGCGGACGCCGGGCGTCCGTGCCACGGTGTCTCGGCTGCTTCGACCGCGCCGTAGTTGCCGAGCCCGCTGCCGCCGTAGACCTCGGCGTCGGTGTTGATCAGCTCGATCCACGTGCCTGCCGACGGCAGGCCGATGCGGTAGTCGTAGTGGGGCATCGCGGCGAAGTTGCATATGCACGCAAGCACGCTGCCGTCGGTGCCGTAGCGCAGGAAGGACAGCACGTTGCCTGACCGGTCGTTGGCGTCGATCCACTCGAAGCCCGCCGGGGAGCTGTCCTGCTGCCACAATGCGGGCCGCTCCAGGTAAGCCTGGTTGAGGTCCATGACGAGCTGCTGTACGCCTGCGTGCGAAGGGTACTCGAGCAGGTGCCACTGGATCCCGACCTGCTCGGACCACTCGTCGCCTTGACCGAGCTCGCCTCCCATGAACAGCAGTTGCTTGCCTGGATGCGCCCACATGTAGCCGAACAGCGAGCGCAGCCCGGCGAACTGGCGCCACTCGTCTCCGGCCATCTTGCGCAGCAGCGAGCCTTTGCCGTGCACGACCTCGTCGTGCGACAGGGGCAGCACGTAGTTCTCGCTGTAGGCGTAGATCATCGAGAAGGTGATTTCGTCATGGTGGTAGCTGCGGTGCACCGGATCGCGGCCCAGGTAGGCGAGCGTGTCGTGCATCCAGCCCATATTC
>JASIBJ010000253.1 GCA_030045215.1 Streptosporangiaceae bacterium
CCTGCTGCCCGGCTTCATCGACGCGCACATGCACATCGAGTCGACCAAGCTCATGGTCGACCAGTTCGCCCGCGCCGTGCTGCCCGCCGGTACTACCACTGTGGTCATCGACCCGCACGAGATAGCCAACGTGTTCGGCATCGCAGGGATCCGCGCGCTGCTGGCCTCGGCCGGGCAGATGCCGCTGGACTACTACATGATGATGTCCTCCTGCGTGCCAGCCGGGCCGTTCGAGTCCAGCGCGTGCACGCTCGGAGCCGAGGACATCGCCGAGCTGCTGGCCAGCGAGCCCAGGGCTCTCGGCCTGGCCGAGCTGATGGACTTCCCCGGTGTCGTCCACGGCGACCCGGCCGTGCTGGCCAAAATCGAGGTCGTGCGCGCGGCCGGGCGGCACATCGACGGCCACGCCCCCGGACTGACTGGCAAGGACCTGTGCGCCTACCTGGCGGCCGGAGTCGGCAGCGATCACGAGTGCACCACGCTGGCCGAGGCGCTGGAGAAGCGACGGCTCGGAATGCACATCATGATCCGCGAGGGCTCTGCCGCCCGCAACCTCGAGGCCCTGATCCCGTTGGTGATCGCGCATGGCCCGGCTAACTGCATGCTGTGCACAGACGATTGCGAACCGCACCTGCTGCTGCGGGAGGGGCACATGAACCGCGTGGTCCGCCGCGCGGTCGCTGCAGGCTGCCCAGCCGCCGATGCCGTCACCATGGCGACATTGCACGCGGCGCGCTGGCACCGGCTGCCCGAGCACGGCGCACTAGCTCCCGGCTACCTGGCCGACATCGTGGCCGTCGAAGACCTGGAGCGGTTCGCTCCGGTCCGGGTTTACAAGCGCGGGCGCATGGTCGCCGAGAACGGCCGCGCGTTCGCGGTGCCGAAGGCCAAGGTGCCTGGCTGGATGCGCGGCAGCGTGCACGTCCGGAGGCTCGCTCCCGCAGATTTCGACATCACGGCACAGGGCCAGGTCCGGGTGATCGGGGTGGAGCCCGGCACCATCGTGACCAGGAGCCTGGTCCGGCAGGCCAGCGTCACGGCCGGATCGGCGGTTGCCGATCCGGCCAGAGACCTGGCCAAAGTGGCGGTGATCGAGCGCCACCATGACACTGGGCGAGTAGGCCTCGGGTTCGTGACCGGCTTCGGCCTGCTCCGTGGCGCGCTGGCGTCCACCCATGCGCACGACGCGCACAACCTCGTCGTTGTCGGTGCCGACGACGCCGACATGGCGGTTGCGGCCAACCGGCTGGCCGCACTCGGCGGAGGACAGGTCGCCGTCGCGGGCGGCCGGGTCCTCGCCGAGCTCCCGCTCCCGATCGGCGGACTGGTATCTGATCAGCCTGCCGAGGACGTGGCCGCCCAGGCGGAACGTCTCGAGCGGGTGGCCGAAGCCGACCTCGGCGTGACGCTTCCGGCTCCGCTGATGGCCATGTCGTTCCTGGCGCTCTCGGTGATCCCCGAGCTGAAGATCACCGACCTGGGCCTCATCGACACGGTGAAGTTCGCCAAGACACCGCTGGAAGTCGCATCGGGCTATACGGCCCGGCCGGTTCGCCAGGACTTTTGGCCTCCGGACACAGGACCAAAGACAATGGGCGCTACATCGGCAAGGGAAATAGGAGACTAGTCATGACTCTCGAACTCGCCAAGGCAATGTCGCGGCTTGGCACCGAGTCGGCGTTTGACGTGCTCGCTCAGGCGAAGGCACTGGAGGCGCAGGGCCGTAAGATCATCCATCTGGAGATCGGGGAACCGGACTTCGCTACGCCACCGCATGTCATCGAGGCGGCCGTCGAGGCGTTGCACGCGGGCCAGACGCACTACGTGCCAGCGCCCGGTATCCCTGACCTCCGGGAGTCGGTGGTCGCGTTCCTCGAGCGCTGGCAGAGGCTGTACACGACTCCCGACCGGGTGGTGATCACGCCGGGCGCCAAGCCAGTGATGTTTTACGTCATGCTGGCCCTCTGCCAGGCCGGGGACGAGGTTATCTACCCCGACCCGGCCTTCCCCATGTACGAGTCGATTGCCGCGTTCACCGGCGCGAACCCGGTGCCGTTGCCGCTGCGGGAGGAAAACGAGTTCCGGATCGACCCGGCCGAACTTGAGCGCCTCATCACCCCGCGGACCAAGCTGGTCATCCTGAACTCGCCGCACAATCCGTGCGGCAGCGCCCTGACCAAGGAGGACTGCGAGGCGATCGCGGAGATCGCGATGAAGCACGACCTGACCGTCCTCTCCGACGAGGTTTACTGGGCGATCCGATATGACGGCCGGCACGCCAGCGTGCTGGACGTGGATGGCATGTCCGAGCGGACGATACTGCTCGACGGCTGGTCCAAGACGTTCGCCATGACGGGCTGGCGGCTCGGGTTCGGGGTGCTGCCGCCGGCGTTGGTCGAGCCGGTTACCCGACTCATCATCAACTCAGTGTCCTGCACGTCCGCGTTCAGCCAGCACGCCGCCAGAGCGGCGCTTGAGGGCCCGTGGGAGCCGGTCGAACAGATGGTCGCCGAGTTCCGCGCGCGTCGCGACCTCATCGTCGACTTGCTGAACAAGATTCCCGGCGTGTCCTGCCAGACCCCGCACGGCGCCTTCTACGTGTTCCCGAAGGTCACTGAGATCGGGCTGCCGGCCGCCACGCTGCAGGACCGGCTGATGAAGGAGGCCGGGGTGGCCGTCCTGCCCGGTACCGCGTTCGGCAAGTACGGCGAGGGCTACCTTCGGCTGTCCTACGCGAACTCGGCAGACAACCTACGTGCGGCTGTCGCGGCGATCGACGCCCTGGTCACGGCACTGTAACCAGGGCACAGGCATCGCGGCCCCGAGATGGCCGCACGACTGGACGCGGTAACGACTAGCCAGCGGAAGGAGTGCGACAGGTGAACAGCTACGTGCAGACGGTTATCGAGGAGGTTGCGGCCGGCAATCCCGGCGAACCCGAGTTCCTGCAGGCGGTTACCGAGGCTTACGGTTGCCTCGGTCCTGTGATCG
>JASIBJ010000254.1 GCA_030045215.1 Streptosporangiaceae bacterium
CGGACGACCCGCACAACGGCGGCGGATTCATCAGCAGGCGCAGTGCGGCCGGGTCGGACGCGGGCGAGCCCGACACCGAGACGACGATGACCGAGCCTGAACTCCACTACGAGTTCGTGCCGGGGCTGGACCCGGCCGAGGGCGAGCGCGGCTTCGACTGGTACTGGATGATGTACGCCAGCGACGATGTCGGTACCGAGTACGCCGATGACAACGGCGGTGCGTTCGACCCTTCCGGCGGGGCCGCATCGCACGGCACCAGGGACATCGGCGGTCAGATACCGCCGCAGGCCAGCCGGCTGACGCTCGCGTTCGAGCCGCCGCAGGACTGGGTGCCCCCGGAGCCGTGGCGCCGCGAGATCGTCGTCGACCTGCGAGAACGTCGCCTGGCCTCCTAGTCGTCGCTCAAGGCGGGCGCGCCGCTGGGCCTAGGGAACGGTGTAGGCAAGAAGCTGCGGCGTGCCGCCGGTTGCCCCGAGGAGTTGCGGGCCTCCCGCCGGGACCAGGACCGCGTTACCGGCGATCGCGATGGGCGAGTTGGTCGAGGCCGGGAGCGTGAGCCGGTCGACGATCGCGCCGGTCGTGCGGTTAAGCGCGATCAGGAAGCCGTCAAACAGCGTCGTGAACACCAGGTCATTGGAGACGGTCATCGCGCCCAGCGGCATCTGCGACACCTTCGTGTCCCACTCGACCTTTCCGGTGGCGACGTTCAGAGCCTCGATCTCCCCGGTGCCGTTACCGATCGGGGAGCCAAGCGGCAAGCTCAGCTTGGCCAGCGTAAAGGGCAGGTCGACGGTGGCCACGTAGACCGTGCCGCCGGCAAGCGCCATGTTGGTGAGCACGCCACCGAAGTCGCCAGGCAGGATCGTGTACGGCGCCTTGAGCGCCAGCTTGTGCTCCAGCGCGAGGACCGAATACGAGTCCGAGCGGCTGTGCTGGCCAACCGGGGTCTTCCACAGCAGCCGGCCGGTGCTGGCGTTCATCGCGAAGACCACGCCCAGCTTGCCGGACCCGATGATCGCGGGTGCCCCGTCGATGGTCGTCGCGATCGGCGAGGCCTGCATGTCGTGGTCCATGAAGTCATTGGGCAGGCCCTGGTAGTACCAGCGCAGCTTTCCGGTCGCGGCGTTCAGGTTCACGTCGCTGTCGGTGTACAACTGCGGCGAGGGATCCGAGATCGCCGACGCGGCGGACTGGTACGGGTTGCCGATGCCGAAGGTCACCGAGCCGTCAGCGCCGACAAGCGGCGTCTCCCAGGCGCCGCCGGAGCCGGCACCGATGCTCTGGACGCCCTCGTCGGGGCCCAGCAGCGTGTTGAACCTCCAGATCACCGCGCCGGTCGAGGCGTTCAGGGCGAACAGCACGCCGCCGCCCGGCCCGTCCCCGTAGGCGCTGGCCAGGTAGACCCGCCCGCCGGCGACCTGCGGCTGAATCTCGAACTTGCCCTGCCCGCCGTTGAGCAGGTTCCTGTCGATCCAGATGGTCTTGCCGGTGCTGGCACTGAGCGCAAACGCGGCGGTCGAGGTCTCCCCGTAGACGACCCCACCGACGACCGCGACACCATCGGGACCAGGACCGCTCTCCTCCGGCACGTTGACCTGGTACTCCCACTTCAGCTTCCCGGTCGCAAGTTCCACCGCATACACGTTCGAGAAGAGATCCTGAAAGTAGACGACGCCGCCGGTGACGATGGGCGCCGCGGCAATGGAGCCGTAACTGGGCCCGCTGTGCACGGCCGCGCCGGGCAGCCTGAATGTCCAGGCCTGCTGCAGCCTCGACACGTTAGCCGAGGTGATCACCGACCCGGCCGCGTCCCTGGTATTAGCCAGATCGCCGTTCGCATACGGCCACGATCCGGCCGGAGGTGCGGCCCTGAGATTCCTCACCGTGGCAGCCGGCGACGGGCCCGAACTGCACGCCGCCGCGAGCAGGCTGAGTCCGGCCAGCGCGGCCAGGCTCCGACGGGTTCTTGCCATCCGCTTCGCGCTCATGATCCACCTAGCATTTCTGATCCGCCTGGCTTTTCGCCGCGGCCGCCATTGCCTTAAACTGATATCATTATGCTAAGAAGAAGATATCATAGATGTCAACGGGAGGCGGTGGCGGCAATGAGCGCACAGACACCAGTCGTTGTGGATCGCGCGGCCCTGAAGGCCCGCAAACCCGCGGGACGCCGCCACCGCGCAACCCGGGTCGCAATCGCGGCACGCTGACCGATGAGCGACCGCAAGGGCATCCTGCTCCGCCTGGATCCAGCCGTCTATTACGCCGTGGCCAGGTGGGCCACCGATCAGATGCGCAGCACCAATGCCCAGATCGAGTTCCTGTTGCGGCGCGCGCTGTCCGAAGCAGGGCGGATGCCGGGGCGTGTCGGCGAGATGCGCAAGCCGGGCCGGCCGCCGCGCCCCGATAGCACCGAGGGCTGAGGACACGCCTGCCAGCCTTGCACGTTGCCAGGCTGCGAGCGGCGCCCCGCGCCGCCTGGCTGCTGCTTCGGTCAGCCTTCGCCCAGCAGGTCAGCCAGTTGCCGCGCGTTGACTTGCGCGTAATCGCTGTAGCAATTGTTAAACA
>JASIBJ010000255.1 GCA_030045215.1 Streptosporangiaceae bacterium
CCTGGCGGTCTTGCTCGTCCTGGCCTTGGTGGCCGACTTCGCCCCGGTCTTCGGGCTGCTGGTGCGGCGTTTCTTGGCCGGAGCGGCGGCGCGGCGCTCGGCCAGCAGCTCAATCGCGCGCTGGGGAGTGATCGATTCGATCGTGTCGCCCTTGCGCAGCGAGGCGTTGGTCTCGCCGTCGGTCACGTACGGTCCGAACCTGCCCTCGCGCAGCACGATCGGCTTCCCGCTGGTCGAGTCTTGGCCTAGCTCCTTGAGCGGCGGCGCGGCCGCGGACCTGGCCGCCCGCCCCCGCGGCTTGGGCTGCGCCAGCAGCGCCTTCGCCTCGTCCAGGGTGACGGTGAACAGCTGGTCCTCTGACTCCAGCGATCGGCTCTCGTTGCCGCGCTTGACGTAGGGGCCGTACCGGCCGTTCTGAACGGTGACGACCTCGCCGTCCACTTCGCCGAGCGTGCGCGGCAGCGTCAACAGCCGAAGCGCGTCATCCAGAGTGACGCTATCTAGGTCCATGGTCTTCAGCAGCGAGGCCGTGCGCGGCTTAGCCGAGGCTGGCGCGTCCTCGTCCGGCACTTCGGTCACGTACGGGCCGAACCGCCCGGCCTTGGCGACGATCGTCTTGCCGCTGTTCGGGTCCGTGCCGAGGATCTTGTCCCCGGTCGGCCGGCTCAGCAGTTCCTCGGCGAACTCAGGAGTCAGCTCGTCCGGCGCCGTCCCGTCGGGCACGTTGACCCGCTGTCCGTCGCGCTCCAGGTAGGGGCCGTACCGGCCGACGCGCACCACGATGTCGGTTCCCGCCAGCGGAAATGAACTGACGTCCCGCGCGTCGATCTCGCTGAGGTCGCTGACCATCTCCTTGAGGCCTTCTTCACCCTCAGCGCCGAAGTAGAACCTCCGCAGCCATGGCACCCGCTCGGCTTCGCCGTTGGCGATGTCGTCGAGCGCATCCTCCATTCGCGCGGTGAACTCATAGTCGACTAGGTGCGCGAAGTGCCGCTCAAGCAGCGTCACCACAGCGAACGCCACGAACGACGGTACGAGCGCGCTGGCCTTCTTGAAGACGTAGCCGCGGTCAAGGATCGTGCTAATGATCGAGGCGTAGGTGGACGGCCTGCCGATCTCGCGGTCTTCTAGTTCCTTGATCAGCGTGGCCTCGGTGTACCTGGCCGGCGGTCTCGTCGCATGCTCGGCGGGCTTGAGGCTGTCCTCGATCACACGCAGTGGCTCGCGCTCGACCAGCGGCGGCAGGCGTCGCTGGCTGTCGTCGCGCTCGGCGTCGTCGTCGGCTCCCTCGACGTACGCCTTGAGGAAGCCGTAGAAGCTGATGATCTTTCCGGAGGCACCGAACTCGGCTTCCTCGTTCGACGAGGAGCGCCCAGCCACCCGGACCGACACCGACTCGCCGGTCGCGTCCTTCATCTGCGAGGCGACGGTGCGCTTCCAGACCAGGTCGTAAAGGCGCAGTTCGTCGCCGGAAAGCCCGGCGTGCGCCGGCGTCTTGAACGAGTCGCCGGCCGGCCGGATCGCCTCGTGCGCCTCCTGCGCGTTCTTGACCTTGCTGTCGTAGATCCGGGGCTTGTCGGACACGTACTCGGCGCCGTAAAGCTGGCGCGCCTGGCTGCGCGCCGCGTTCAGTGCGGTCTGCGACAGGGTGACGGAGTCCGTCCGCATATAAGTAATGTGGCCGTTCTCGTACAACCGCTGCGCGATCGACATCGTGTACTTCGCCGAGAAGCCCAGCTTGCGGGACGCCTCCTGCTGCAGCGTCGTCGTGCGGAACGGCGCGTACGGCTTCCTGGTGTAGGGCTTGCGCTCGACCGACTTCACGGCGAAGGACGACCCAGTCAGCCGGCCGGCCAGCGCCGCGGCAGCGTCCCCATTCAGGTGCAGGACCGCGCTGCCATTGCCGTCGGCCGACCGCAACTCGCCGGACGAGCTGAAGTCGCGCCCCTGCGCAACCCGGCGCCCGTCCACCGAGATCAGGGTGGCGGTGAACCGGTCGACGTCGTTCTCGTCGAGCGCGTCGGCCCGGATCTTCGCGAACTCGGCTTCGAGGTCCCAGTACTGCGCCGGGCGGAACGCGATCCGCTCCCGCTCCCGGTCGACCACTAGCCGCACTGCGACGGACTGCACCCGGCCAGCCGACAGCTGCGGCATGACCTTCTTCCACAGCACCGGCGAGACCTCGTACCCGTACAGCCGGTCGAGCACGCGCCGAGTCTGGTAGGCCTCCACCAGTCCCTGGTCGATCTCGCCCGGATTCGCGACGGCACGGGCAATCGCCTCGGGAGTGATCTCGTGGAAGACCATCCGCCGGGTCGGCACTCTCGGCTTCAGCTCTTCCTTCAGATGCCAGGCAATGGCCTCGCCCTCGCGATCTTCATCTGTGGCGAGGTACAGCTCGTCCGCGTTCTTGAGCAGTTGCTTGAGCTTGCTGACCTGCTGCTTCTTATCCGAGTTAACGACATACAGAGGCTCGAAGTCGTGGTCGACGTCCACGCCGAGGCGAGCCCATGCCTCGTTGCGGTACTTAGTCGGAATCTCAGCAGCTTTATCGGGCATGTCACGAATGTGGCCGATGCTGGACTCGACCACGTACCCCTTGCCCAGGTAACCAGCGATGGTCCGGGCCTTGGCCGGCGACTCGACAATCACCAGCTTGCTGCCCCCGTTCACCCCGGACCTGCGGGTGCCAGCGGATTCCTCGGTCCCTGCTGCCACGTCTCCCACCTTTTACTTACGCCAACCGTCCAGGAGGCTACCGCAGGTCGTCCTGCAGCCACCCGGCGCTCTGGCCCTTCCGTAAGGGATACCGCTTCCGCCCAGACATATCACCTGACGGCGTACAACCCCGTTCCCTCACAAGGAAGGTAACTTGCGAGCGGCGCCAGCATGTTCCCTGACCCTTCGCTGCGGATTCCCTCAAGGTGATTGAACCATCCCGCTCATCGCGCACAATAAGTTGATGGCGGAGTACTCCTACCTGTCGCTCTATATACCGCGCGGCACCTCAAGGGACGCGGCCAGGCGAATGCTGACCGATCACGCTGAATACGGCCACTGGGAACTGTCTCGCCTGCGGCTGTATCCGGACGGAAGCCGCAAGGCCACGCTACGGCGAAGGATCATCCGCCAGCGTCGTAGCCCGCTGACATCAGCGGTGGACTACGCGAGCGCGGGATCGACCCCGATCGCTGAGCCTAACCAGTCAGGCCCGCCGGGCTGAACTGGCGGGCCTCATCGGGTGGGTGGCCGGACCTCGCGCAAGCGCCGGCGGCGGGCCTGACTGGGGCCTGGGTGATCAGCTGCGGGCCTCGAGCGGGACGGCCGCTAACCGGCCGGTCATCCTGTTAGCCCGCCGCACCGATGGTGCCGCGTGCCTCGGCCGGCGGCGGATCTCTGATCGGCGGTCGGCATCGGAAGTGGTCATCCTGTGCTTGCTGCGATGACCGGACCGGCCAGGCTGATCACGACCGGCGCCGTCGCTCGTCGTTCCCGGCAAGAAGACATCGTTAATGTCCACGGCGTCCAACAGGTCAACGCTCGCCAACGGTCCGAACGGGTCAATGATCGTCGCCGGGTCGACGCTCGTCGCCGGTCCGAACGGGTCAACTCTCGCGACCGGATCGAACGGGTCGCCGCCAGTTGGCGCCGCGTACAGTTCACCGGCCGCGATAGGCCACGAGGCGAGGGCCTCGGCCTCGGGGGCGAAGAGGACAGCGATCGGTCCGCCGTCGCGCATGTTGGTCACGGCGAGGCCGGTCACGGCCGGACTGGTCATCGCGGGGTCGGTCACGGCCGGACTGGTCATCGCGGGGTCGGTCACGGCCGGACTGGACATCGCGGGGTCGGTCACGGCCGGACTGGTCGCGGCAAGATCTGTGACGTCCGGGGCAGGGTCGTAATCGACCGGCGTCGCGAAGTAATCGCGCTGGACCTTGGAACGCCGCTCGCCGGTACCCCACATACCGTCCCTGGTCGACAGCCGGGCGCGATGGAGCAGGCGGGGGGCGGCGACAACCAGGCAGCAAGCTCCGGTCGCCAGCGCGCCAACGGCAAAGCCGTCGATAGCGCCGGGCGCGATGCCGTGCAGTATGCCGCTACCAAAGACGAAGGCGGTTTCTCGAGCCGTGACTGCAGCCAATGTGCTCATCAGCCTGTCCTGTTCCTTAGCGATTGCCGCTGTTAGCGAGTCTTGACCGAGAAGTCCTCCGCCTATCAGCGCTGTGTTTTCGATTGCTTACTAAGAGTTACCTCTGTGGAACTGTCGGAGCCCTGGCCCGGAGTTGGCGCTTTTCGCGGCTAGCTCGCGGACACGGGCGCTGTGTTAGTTAGGTACCAGCCGACGCGGGCGGGCGACCCCACGGGACACCATTGCCGCGGTTCGTTCCGCCTGGGCAGTAGCGGCCCAGGGTGGCCCGTTGTGCCGGGAGGCCGTTGAGCGCCGAGCCACCGAGCTCGCGTCGTTTTGACGCAGCCAAGCGGATGGGGCGGCGATGGTCAAAGACCGCTGGCAGCACCCAGATACATCAGCGGTGGCTAAGGACAGGTGGCTTCGCCGGGCGGGCGCGTTAGCGGTGGCCACGGCCTGGCGCGTCGTCTTTGCAGCGCCGATAGCCGTGGCCACCTGGGCGGGCGAGTACCCGCGGTCGACCGAGGGGATGAAGCGACCCAGGTGACAGGCCCGCGCGCTGCTGGTCGCGGCGCCGTGCCGCCGCGAGCTGGCGCGGCTAAAGACCAGCGAACCTAGGCTCTGACCCTGTTCCGGCAACACAGGCGATCCTCCTCCTCGGCCGGCTAGCGGAAGCCATTCTGGGCAAGCAATCCTGCCCAGAATGCTCCGCCATGGCACGAGGCCGCTGACCGGCGCGCTTTGGAAAGGGGTACGCGCCGGGGGGGTTCAGCCCCGCACAGGGAGTTACGATAGCACTACTCAACGTGCATGCGTCAAAAAACGAAAAGACGCTCCCGTCCGGACACGTCGGCTGCGGATGATTAGACCCGGCAATACGCCACGACCTGCGCTAACGGCTAGCAGCGGTCAAGGAAATTGTCGAGGACCCTTGTGCCGAACTTCAGGGCCGACACTGGCACGCGCTCGTCGACGCCGTGGAACATGCCGGCGAAGTCGAGTTCGGCAGGCAGACGGAGCGGCGTGAAGCCGAAGCACCGGATGCCGAGCCGCGAGAAGGACTTGGCGTCGGTGCCGCCAGACAGGCAGTACGGGACCATCCGTCCCTCAGGATCCTCGGCCAGCAAGGCCTCGCGCATCGCCGAGACCAGGTCGCCGTCGAAGGAGGTCTCGACCGCAACATCGTGATGGACGAACTCGCGCCGGACGCCCGGCCCGGCCAGCGCGTCGATCTCGCCGAAGAATTCCTCCTCATAGCCCGGGAGGAACCGCCCGTCGACCTGCGCGGTGGCAACCTGCGGGATGACGTTGACCTTGTAGCCGGCCGACAGCATGGTCGGGTTCGCGGTATTGGTCAGGGTCGCTCCGACCATCTTCGAGATCGACCCCAGCTTGGCCAGCGTGGCGCCGGGGTCATCTGGATTGAAGTCGACGCCGAGGGCCCGGCAGGCCTCCCTGGCAAAGGCGAAGGCGGCCTCCGTCTCCCTGATCGGCCACTCGTGCCTGCCGATCCTGGCAATTGCCTCGGCAACCTCGGTGACGGCGTTATCCGGCTGGAGCATCGAGCCGTGTCCGGCTGTCCCGCGGGCGGTCAGGCGCATCCAGGCCATGCCCTTCTCCGCGGTCTGCAGCAGGTACAGACGCTTGCCGCCGATCGTGACGCTGAAGCCGCCCACTTCGCCGATCGCCTCGGTGACGCCCTCGAAGTGCTCAGGGTGATTGTCCACCAGCCATCGCGCGCCCCAGGTGCCGCCCGCTTCTTCGTCGGCAAGGAAGGCCAGCACGATGTCCCTTGGCGGCCTGCGGCCCTCGGCTAGGCGCTGCCTGACCACCGCCAGTGTGATCGCGTCGAAGTCCTTCATATCGACGGCGCCCCGGCCCCAGACGCAGTCATCCTCGATCTCGCCGGAGAACGGGTGAACCTGCCAGTCACTTGCGTCGGCAGGCACGACGTCGAGGTGGCCGTGGATCAGCAGTCCTGGCCTGCTCCGGTCGCTGCCCTCGACCCTGGCGACAACACTCGCCCGTCTCTCATGCGACTCGTAGACAGTCGGCTCCAGCCCAACCTCGGCCAGGAGGGCGGCCACGTGCTCGGCGGCGGCTCGTTCACCTGGTCCCGAGTGATCTCCGGGGTTGGTGGTGTCGATCCTGATCAGATCGCTGGCCAGTGCGGCGACCTCGTCCTGAGCCGCGGTGCTTGGTGTCTGTGGGTTGTCCGTCACCCTGTCATCGTTGCACCTTCTGTCCGACTTTGCAGGTCGGGGCCCCGGCAGTGCGTGCGGCTCGGCGCTACGCGGGCGTCTTCCATGCCGGGCCTTCCAGTGCGCGTCTGCCATCCCGGGTCTTCCGCTCCGGGTCTTCCACTCCGGAACTTCTGATCGTTACTATCAGCGCCTCGGCACGGTATGCCGGGGAGGTGGTGGCACATGGAGCCCGAGGCGGGGAAGGAGCGCCAGCCGAGGGCGGGACCCCGGCCGGGGGTGGGATCCGAGCATGCGCAGGAGCGGGAGCCTGTGAAGGGAGCCGACGGCGAGCAGGGCAGCGCTCCCTCGGCTCCGGCGGAACCGTCCAGCCCGCAGCGCCTGCCGATTACCTTCTCACGGCCAGGGACCAAGGCGACTGTCCTGCTGACCGTTGGCATCGTGCCACTGCTGCTCCTCGTAGCGGCCTTGAACCCTAGCGGCTTCTGGTGGGCGCGCCTCATCGCGGGCGTGGTTGTGCTCGGCGCGAGCGTGGTGATGGCCAGGATCGTGCTCGTGGCAATCGTCGCGAAACCCGATCGGCTGGTGATCCGCAACCTCCGCGACACCCACCGGATCCCCTGGTCGCAAGTCGCGGAGATCTTCGAGACACCGCCGCCTCCGCCCTCGGCCTATCGGGACAATCCGCTCTACCGCCGCGAGATAGACCTACTGGTTGGCCTTACTGACGGCTCGGTCCTATCCGCGACGCTTTACAGCCACCGGCTGTTTCACGACGACCACAGCGGTCGCAGGGAGGTGATCGACCAGCTGAACGAACTGCGGCGGCAGCTTACGCCGCAACCGGACAGAGAAAGCTCCGTCGCAGACAAGGGTCCTGATTTGCTATCGTGAGGCCGGCCCGGCAAGATGCCGGAGTCCCACGTCCGGGTGGCGGAATAGGCAGACGCGCTAGCTTGA
>JASIBJ010000256.1 GCA_030045215.1 Streptosporangiaceae bacterium
AGCGGGCGCCAGTCCAGTTCCGCCCGTCGCCGATGATCGTGCCCTCGACATCAAACGAGGTCGCGGGTCCCTCGGCCAGCGGCAGCGGGGTTGGCCCGTGCCAGAGTTCCAGCAGTATGCGCCCTCCGGCCGCGTCCGCTGGCAGGTCCCGGACGGGTAGCAGGCCGACCACGGTCGTGCGCTCCACTCCCGCCTGCTTGTGCATGTGCCATTCCCTGAAGTCTCGTCGTTCCGCAAGCTCGAGGAACGATCGCCTGGACGGGTAGTCGACGACCGTGACCTGATCCCAGTCTCCAGAGCTGGCCAGCACGTCCGAGACCAGGCGGAGTGTTGCGCCGACGGCCGTCAGCAACGGAATGGGAGCGTAGTCGTCCGCATCGTGGCTGCGGCCGTCGCCGAGGCGATCGGCGGCTGGGAGCAGGTCACCGCCCGGAAGAAACTTCGTCAGGTTGAGCATGTAGAGGCGCCCGTCCCCGTCGAAGGCCGCCGAGCGCAGTCGTGACCCGTATTGCCTGTTGATCAATCCGTATCTGGGCACTTACAAAAGGCTAAACATCTGGCAGTATGAGTGTCAATTGCTTGTGCCGCTACTGCTGACACAAGATGCTGACGCCGCTGCACAGCGGCGCAGGGGCCGCTTCCGGTGCCGGAGGGGTGCACCGGAAGCGGCCCCTGCTCCACAGCAGCCCGTGACGGGGTGCGCCTTCCGGCGCGATCGCCGGGACCGGACCGCGCCGGAGATCGGACTCGGCCGTGAGCCGGTCCGCTTGACACAGGAAGGGGTCGGGCTGTGGTCGCAGCCCCCAGCGAGCCGGAGTTCGGCGGCCGGATCGGGCGTACCTACCGCGACTCCGTCCCCTCGTGGCCGGCGCCACCCGCGGGCCTCGGCGGGCCGAACGTCGTGATGATCGTTCTTGACGACACCGGCTTCGCCCACCTCGGCTGCTACGGCTCGGAACTGGCGACGCCGCATGTCGACGCCCTCGCGGCGGGCGGCCTGCGGTACACCAGCTTTCACACCACCGCCCTCTGCTCGCCTTCCAGGGCGGCCCTGCTGACCGGGCGCAACCCCCATGCCGTCGGGATGCGCGGTGTCTCGAACTGGAACACCGGGTTTCCCAACATGCGCGGCGGCATCTCCCCGCGCGCCGCCACGATCGCCTCGCTCCTGCGCGAGCACGGCTATGCGACCTACGCGGCGGGCAAATGGCATCTGGCCCCGATGCACGAGTGCAGCGCGGCCGGGCCGCACCGCAACTGGCCGCTGCAGCAGGGCTTCGATCGCTTCTACGGCTTCCTCCAGGGCGAGACCGACCAGTTCTACCCGGAGCTGACTAGCGACAACGGGTACATCGACCCGCCCGCGGGGCCGGAAGACGGCTATCACCTGTCCGAAGACATCGTCGACAGGGCAACGGGCTGGATAAGCGACCTGCAGTCCATCCGGCCGGACCGGCCGTTTTTCCTGTACCTCGCGTTTGGCGCCACCCACGCGCCGCACCAGTCACCGCTTGAGTACCGCACGCGCTGGCGCGGCCGGTTCGACGAAGGCTACGACGTGGTCCGGCGGCGGTGGTACGAGCGGCAGCTGGAACTCGGCGTCATCCCCGTCGGCACCACGCTGGCACCGAGGAACCCCGGCGTGCCCGCGTGGGACGAGCTGACGGCCAACCAGCGGGCATTCTCCGCGCGGCTGCAGGAAGCGTTCGCCGCGATGCTCGAGCACACCGATGCCCAGATCGGCAGGCTGACCGCCTTCCTGGGAAATCGCGGGCTGCTGCACAACACCTTGCTCCTGGTGCTGTCCGACAACGGGGCATCACGCGAGGGCGGACCTTACGGGGTGTTTGACGAGTTCAGCTTCTTCAACGCCAGGCCCGAGGACATCGACGAGATCGCCACGCGGCGGCTCGATGACATCGGCGGCCCGCGTTCCCATTCGAACTACCCGTGGGGCTGGGCGCAGGCCGGCAACGTGCCGCTGCGCTGGTACAAGCAGAACACCTACGGCGGCGGCGTGCGCGATCCCCTCGTCGTCCACTGGCCCGCCGGGATAGCTGACCGCGGAGCCTTCCGCCGCCAGTTCTGCCACGCCGTCGACATCGCGCCGACCATCCTGGCCGTGACCGGCGCGCCGGCCCCCGACCACGTGGGCGGCGTGCCGCAGTTGCCGATACACGGCAGGTCGCTGACCAACACGTTCGCTGATCCGGAGGCGCCCGCTCCGCGGCCGGTCCAGTACTTCGAGCAGATGGGCCACCGGGGCCTGTGGGCCGACGGCTGGAAGATCACGACCTATCACCTGAAGGGCCAGCCCTTCGACGACGACGAGTGGGCGCTCTACCACCTGGATGAGGACTTCTCCGAGTGCCACGACCGCTCCGCGGATTACCCGGACAAGCTGCGCGAGCTCATCGACGCCTGGTGGGAGCAGGCGGGCCAGCATGGCGTGCTGCCCCTCGACGACCGCACCATCGAGCTGTTCGCGGCCGCGCCGCAACCCGGCAGCGTGCATGCCAGGCAGGAGTACGTCTACTATCCGCCGGTCACGCACATCCCGGCCGACGCCTGCCCGCCGCTGGCCGGGCGGTCCTGGCTCATTACCGCCGAGGTCGAGGTCACCGGCCTGGCCCGCGGCGTGCTGTACGCGCGCGGCGGCCAGAACGGCGGGCACAGCTTCTTCCTGCGCGACGGCCAGCTGCATTTCGACTACAACGCGCTCGGGACGCACTACCGGGCCCGCGGTCCGCTTGTCCTGTCGCCGGGCCGCCACGCGATTACTGCGCGCTTTGAACGGAACGAGGCGGGTGGTCGGCTGGTCGTGGGCGCCGATGGGAGTGACCTCGGGTCGGTCGATATTCCGTGCGTCATCAGGATGCCCGGCTCAACGGGCGTTGACATCGGACGAGATGCGCTTTCGCCGGTGACCGGCGACTATGACGCCTCGTTCCCCTTCGAAGGAAGGATCGAGCGGGTCACCTTCAGCATCGGCGGCCGGCCGGACGCCGACGAGGTTGCGGCGACCGCGCGCACGGAGCTGGCCAGGGAATAATCAGGTCACCCTCGACTGCCCGGCCGGGATATCGGTCTAGGACTTGTCGGCGGCGATCTGCCGGAGGGTGTCCATCGCATCCCA
>JASIBJ010000257.1 GCA_030045215.1 Streptosporangiaceae bacterium
CGGCTCCTCCGCCGGCGGTTGCCCGGCGGCGCGAGCCGCCGCCAGCAAGGCACGCCGCAGCCGCCGGAGGCCAAGCGCGTCGGTACCGCCCAGCGGCCCGGTCAGCAGCTCGGCGGCGGCCTGTTCGTCCAGGGCCTCGGGGCGGACGGCGCACGTGATCAGCCGCAACAGCGGGCGGGCGGCAGGCTCGGCGCCTAGCGGCAGCTCGTCACCGGCTATCACCACCGGGACTCCGGCCAAGGTAAGTGCCCGCTGCAGCACCGGCACCTGGCGCACCGCGGACCTGACCAGCACGGCCATCGACGACCACGGCATCCCGTCCGTGAGGTGTGCTCGGCGCAGCGTGTCCGCGATCAGCGCGGCTTCCTGGCTCTCGCTCGCCGCCGTGACGATCTGCACGGTGCCCGGCGATGCGGTCGGCAGCGCAGTCAGCGCCCGGTGCTCTCGTGGCGCTACCGGCAGCCTGGCGGCTACACGGCGCGACGCCGACAACAGGACCGGGCCGCTGCGGCGGCAGGTGCGGAGCGCGACAACCTCGGCGGGCCGGCCGTCAGGCGCGCGGAACCGGTCGGGAAAACGCCGGATCGCGTCCACGTCGGCACCGCGGAACGCGTAGATCGACTGGTCAGGGTCGCCGACGACGATCAGCTCACGGCCATCGCCAGCCAGCTGCACGAGCAGCTCCTCCTGCGCCGGGTCAGTGTCCTGGTACTCATCGACGAGCACGATGTCGTAAGCGTCCCGCTCCCGTGCGCGGACCGCGCCGCGATGCAGCAGCGCTCCCGCGATCCGCACGATCTCCGCGTAGTCGTAGGCGGGCACGGGCGCCAGGTCGAACCGGGCGGCGTATGAGTCGAGGAACCGGCCGGCTGCCTGCCAGTCCGACCTGCCGTGCGCGCCGCCGAGCGCGGACAGGCCGCCGCCGTCCAGCCCGCGCTCCGCCGCGCGCAGCAGGAAGTCGCGCAGCTCCGCCGCGAAGCCCCTCGTGCCGACGGCGGCCCGCAGCTGATCGGGCCAGCTTTGCCCTCCGTCGCCCGCCTCACCGCGCAGCAGCCGGCGCACCTCAAGCAGCTGCTCCGGTCCGGGCAGCAAGATCGGGGACTGCTCGCCCGCCAGCACGAACTCGCGCCGCACGAGCGCGAACGCATAGCTGTGGAAGGTGAGCGCGAGCGGTTGGCGGAGGGTGCGGTTGAGCCGCAGCGCGATGCGCTCGCGCAGTTCCTCGGCGGCCTTGCGCGTGAAGGTGAGCACCAGGACCCGTTCCGGATCGATGCCGCGGCGCGCGACCCGGTCCACCACCGATTCCACGATCGTCGTCGTCTTGCCGGTGCCAGGACCGGCCAGTACCAGCAGGGGCCCGCCCGCGTGCTCGGCTACGCGGCGCTGCGCGGCATCGAGGCCCGGCGGCGGCGGCACGGGCTGCGCGTCGCGGACGAGCCGATACTCAGGCGGTGCGGTTTCCATCTCGCCCTGATTCCAGCAGACCCCGCTGACATTGACGCGCTAACGCGGCCAATCACGAGCCATTTGCCGGTCTTACGGCGCGACCGCAGTGGCTAGTACCCGAGCGGGTCCAGTTGACCGGCCTGACCGTTCTGGAAGTTAGTCACAGCCAAGAAGGTGATACTGGCCGTGGCCGGCAGCGGGACGTACTGGCCCGAGGCCAGATCGACTCGCGCCATGCTGGCACCGCTGACGACGAGGAGGAACTGACCGGACGGGTCAATAGCCACGGCCGGGTTGAAGTCGCCCCACACGACGCGCCAGGTGTGGAAGACTCGCGTGACTCGTCCGTCGGCGGTACTGATGGCCACCAGCTCGAAGATAACGGGCTTGGGGTCGGCGTAGGCACGCGGGTTACTCCCCGACGCCAGCAGGATTGCGTACAGCGTCTTGTTGCTAGGGCTCAGGGCCGACGGCCAGGCCTGACTGTCGATGGCCGCGTGCGTGACCAGCGAGGTGCCCGACGTGCTGGAGCCGAGGTCGAAGGTCGCCTGGGTCAGTAGCTGGTCGTGCTCCCGCCCGCTCCATGTGTACGCGCTGACGGCGATAGCGTTACCCCCGTCGGCGACCGAGATGGACTTGACGGACCAGCTCGACGGCACCGACCACCAGGCAGTGACCCTTCCTGTGGTCAAGTTCCTGATCACCACCCACACCTGCGGCGTGCCGGACAGCCCACACCCATTGAGGTCGCCAAGCAGGACATAGCCGATGCTGTCGCCGCTGACCGATGCGCCCATGATGTCGCCGGAGATCGGTCGGCCGATCCGGCGGAAGCTGGCCAGCTTGCCGTGGCTGGTCAGCGCGATCTGGTACAGGTAGGTGACATCGCCTGGGCAGTCATAGCTGTCCTGATCCCAGCCGGCGATGAATTTGTCACTGCTCTCGGCGGCGATGCTGTACCAGAATCCGGTGTCCGACGGGCGCGGCGTCTGCCCGATCACTTGCGCTGTCTGCGCATTGCGGATAGCGAGATGCTGATAGCCAGCGCCGAAGAACGTCAGCAGGTACCCCGGCGCCAAGGCTGACGGAGATACCGAGGCTGACGGAGACGCCGAGGCTGACGGAGATGCCGAGGCTGCCGGTTCGGAGTCCCGCTGTCGCAGTCGGGGAATTGCCAGCGCGGTCGCGATGATAAGCAGCACGGCAGCCGCGGCGGCGACCGGAATTGCCATCCGGGTGGCAGGCGGACTGACGCCCAGGTAACCTCCAGGCCGGGACGGGCAGGTGCGTCGTGCCGAGCTGATGTCAGCGGGCGCGATGGTCTCGGCGGCATCGGCATAGGCGCAGCGCAGCCGCTCCTCGATGGCGGCGAACTCGTCTGGGCTCACAGGCCGACCTCCTTCAGCTGGCGGGCCAGCTTGCTAAGAGCACGCGAGGCGGTGGACGAGACCGTGCCGCGGCTGACTCCCAGCGCTGCTGCGATCTCGGTGTCTGGCATGTCCAGGTAGTAGCGCATGGCCAGGATTTCCCTGGCCCGGCGGGGCAGCGCGGAGACGGCCTGCAGTGCCTGGCGGCTGTCCTCGCGGGCCATCGCCGCCGACTCGGCCGACCACACCGGCAGGTCGTGGTGCATCGGTCGCCGAAGCCCCCTCCGGCGAGAGCGGTGAACCGACCGGCAGCCGTTGACCACGCAGGCCCTCAAGTAGGCCAGTGACTTTCCGGGGTCGGCGAGCTGGTGCAGTCTGTGGTGCAGGCCGGCGAATGCCTCCTGCACCACGTCCTCGGCGGTCGGCCTGTCCCCGACCAGCGTGAGCGCGAACCGAACCAGGGCCAGCGCGTGCTCCCGGTACAGCTCCGCCACGACCTCCCCCGCGTCCGCTGTTCGCGGCGGCGAGTCGCGCTGATCCGGCGTCACCGCCTGCGCCGCGACCCCGCCTCCGCGGGGGTCGCACCTGGCCGCGGCGTCGGTCATGGGGCATCCTCCCGCATGCAGTTCCCGGTTCTGGAACGTCATGACATAAAGACGTCACAAGAGGCAGATTGCTGAGCTGCCGCCGGAAGAACTTGCCGGTAGCCCTGGCTGCTGGCAAAGGCCCGTACCGCTTGCCGGGCTTACCGCGGCCGATTCGCGTCAGGCGACTCCGCGCCGCCGGGCCCGGCGCATGTCGATGCGAGGTAGCCCGCCGTCGGCCAGCCGGCGGAGCGGCGTGCCCTCCGCCTCGTACCGCGCAAGCGCCGTACGCTCATGGCCGGCCAGCAGCGAACCGTCGGCGTGCACGACCCGCCACCAGGCCACACCGCCGCCCCACAGCGCGAGCACGCGGCCAACCTGACGGGGACCGCCCTCGCCGACGAACTCGGCCACGTCTCCGTAGGACATAACCTGACCGGCCGGGATGGAGTCGACCGCGTCCAGCACTCTGGCGGCGTAGTCATCCATATCCGCCCCGCGACGACGGCGCTCCGCCCGTGCCTTCGGCGCTGTCACGGCTGACCCGCGCCGTCGCGTCCGCGCGGGGCCGCATGACGGCCGGGCGGCCCGGTCACGATCCTGGTGACGGGCCGGCCGAGGCCGGGCTCTGGCATCGGCGCCTCCTCCCCGGCCGCGGAGTCGCGCAGCGTGAACAGGCGGGACACCGCGAAGCCGACCAGCGCCAGCGAACAGGCGCCGAGCAGGCAGTACAGGACGAGGATGCCCAGGCCGCGCGGCTGCACCGGCGGAGCCGGGATTGCCGCGGAACCGCCACC
>JASIBJ010000258.1 GCA_030045215.1 Streptosporangiaceae bacterium
ATCGATCCGCCTCGGCCCCGACTGCAGCCGGTGGTTTTGCCGAACATCTCCGCCATGAGCGAGTCCAGCGGCATGCCGCGGGCCAGCGCATGGCCGTGCTCCCGGTAGGTGGACACGATGCTGTCGTCGGCGGTGAGCGCCTGGTTCACCCCGGTCGCGACGGCCTCCTCACCGATGTACAGGTGGACGAAGCCGCGGATCTCGCCCGCACTGTACAATTCGACGCACTTGTCCTCGAAGGTCCTGATCAGCAGCATCTGCCGGAGCAGGTCGCGCCTGTGTGCTGCCTCCGGCGGCGCTGACTTAGCCGCGGTCCGGTTCATGCCGACTCCCCCATGGTCGAGACGTCGCCGGCGGCGAGGCCTAGCTCGCGCGCCTTGAGCACGCGGCGCATGACCTTGCCGCTCTGGGTGTGCGGCAGATGCTGGTCGAAGTCGATTTCCTTCGGCGCTACCGCCCCGAGCCTGCGGCGGCCGAAGCCGATCAGCTCCAGGCGCAGCTCCTCGGTCGCCTGATGCCCTGGCTTGAGCGACACGAACGCCTTCACGAGCTCCCCGGCCACCGGGTCGGGCTTGCCGATCACTCCAGCCTCAGCAACGGCCGGGTGCTCCATGAGCACGCTCTCCACCTCGAACGGACCGACTAGATGCCCGGCGGACTTGATGACATCGTCTGCGCGGGCGACGAACCAGTAGTAGCCGTCCGTGTCCCGGCGGGCCACGTCGCCCGTGAGGTACCAGCCGCCGGCGAACGCCTCGGCGTACCGCTCATCGTCGTGCAGGTAGCCGCGGAACATCGACGGCCAGCCTGGCCGGAGCGCGAGCTCGCCCTCGGCGCCGGGCGCGGTGATCTCGGTAACCCGGCCGTCGGTCACGAGCGCCCGGCCGTCTGCGCCCTGCGTGAGCAGGCCCGCGGTGATGCCGGGCAGCGGACGGCCCATCGAGCCCGGCCTGATCTCCATGGACGCGAAGTTGCTGATCATGATCGCGCCGGTCTCGGTCTGCCACCAGTTGTCGTGAATGGGCAGGCCAAGGGTCCGCTCGCCCCAGACCACGGCCTCGGGGTTGAGCGCCTCCCCCACGCTGGCGATAAACCGCAGCGCCGGCAGGTCGTAGGAGGCCGGCAGCTCCGGTCCGTAGCGCATCAGCATCCGGATGGCCGTCGGCGCGGTGTACCACACCGATATCCGCTGGTCGGCCAGGATCTGGTACCAGCGCCTGGCATCGAAGTCGGCGGCGTCGGTGACCAGCGTCAGGCCGTGGGTGAGCGGCGCGATGATGCCGTAGGACGTGCCAGTGACCCAGCCCGGGTCGGCCGTGCACCAGAAGACATCGTCTGGCCGCAGGTCTAGGGCGAACGCCGCGGTGGCGTGGTGGGCGACCACCGCCTCGTGGACATGAACCGCGCCTTTCGGCGTGCCCGTGGTGCCGCTGGTGAAATGCAGCAGGGCCATGTCCTGCGGGTCGGTGGGCGGAATGTCGAACTCGTCGCTGCACGCGGCGAGTGCCGCAGCGAGGCCAACCGTCTTCGGATCCGCCGGCTCGCCGACGACCAGGATGTGCTCGAGACCGGGCAGCCGGTCGCGGATGGGCGCGATCCTGCGCTCATACAACTGCGGGCTTGTCACCAGCACCTTGGCGTCGCCAAGGCTGAGCCGTTCGCGGATGGGCTCGGGACCGAATGCCGGGAACAGCGGCGAGAAGACGCTCGTGTTCTTCAGCGTGCCCAGGGCGGCAATGTAGAGTTCGGGCATCCGGCCGAGAAGCGAGAAAACCCGGTCGCCCTTGGCCACACCGAGGCTGCGCAGCAGGTTGGCAAACCGGCTCGTCTGGGCTCGCAGGCCTGCGTAGCTGAGGTCAGTGACGGAGCCGTCTCTGGCGATGCACCGCAACGCTGTGACCGCTGCCCGTGGGCCGGCCGCGTGCCGGTCGACGGCCTCATGGCAGATGTTGAGCCCGAGCCCGCCGGGCAGCCCGTCCAGCCCTGCTCGCGCCTCGTCCCACGAGAACTCTCGCACCGCCTTGTCATAATCCGCGAGGTTGTACGGGCTGGCAGGGTGCAGCTGCTTGCGGATCGGTTCCCAGGCCATGACCAGACCTCCGCCAGGCTCGGCCGCAGTGTTACTTGTCTATCTATGCCCGGTGCGGCTGGCGCGATAGTGACCAACGTCCCGTCATCCCTGGACGGTCATCCCCAGGCAGCGCGTGAACCGCCCTGGGAGAGCTGTGGTTGCGCGGATGACCGGGAGGCAGGCATCAGGCCGCGAGCTGCCGGATGTCGGCAGGGAGTGTATCGAGCGCCTCGTCGAGAGCCCCGCCCGACAGATGGCGGCGGGCTACGCGAGCGACCAGGCTCGCGGTCTGCGGCACTTCGGTGTCGTGGATTGTGGCTTCCCGTGCGAATCGGCGGACATATTCTGCCGAGTCGTATTTGGCTGGCATCCGGCTTGGATTCCAGCCATCGTAGAAGACGCCGCGCAGCAGTTCGGGCAGCTGGGCGGCCAAATTCGCCGCTACCGGCACGGGCAGCCGATCCCGAAGGGCGTGCATCCAGGCCCGGGTGACGCGGTAGGCAAAGCGCCGGTCGTCGGTGCCGAACTCGCCAGCCACCTCCTTAAGCCAGACGGCGGCCTTGTCGATGCTGCGATCGAGGTTGCTTACTCCTGTGTGCGACATGACAGCCTCCCTCCGAGGGTTCTATTCCCTTAGGGCGCCTGCCGATGCCCGGGGCCGAGGGGCTCGCTGGTTCTGTTCAGCCCGCACGGGCCGAACAGCCGCCGCCCGCCATGAGGCGACATTTG
>JASIBJ010000259.1 GCA_030045215.1 Streptosporangiaceae bacterium
TCTGCGTAACAACCAAGGAGGCGCGGAACGAGGCGCCACCGGGGTCGGTCCGTTCCGCCAGGCTGGAGACCGGCCCGAGGATGGCCTCGGTGAGGAACTCCCGCAGCATCGAGGCCGCCTGCTCGCTTGTGGTGGCCGACCTCAGCAGGCCCTGGAACGACTCGCGTACGCCTGGGGCTTCCCAGAGCGTGAGCGCCGAGCGCGCCATGTGCTCGCCCACGCTGACTCCGGGCGGAGCACCGTCAGCCAGGGCTGCCGTGATGACCTCGCTCGGCACGAACGGCAGCTGCATGGCCGCGGCGAAAAGCCTTTCCTTGCTGCCGTAGAAGTGGTGGACGAGAGCCGGATCGACGCCCGCGTCGGCGGCGATCGCGCGGATCGTCGTGCTGTCGTAGCCGTTCGCGGCGAACTCGTGCCTGGCCGACTCGAGGATCGCCGCTCGCGTCCCGCTGTCCCCGGCTCGGCGCCCGGTACGCGGCTGGGTACCGCGGCGGGCGCGCCCGGCGCGCGCCCCGTCGCCGGCTCCGCGCGAAGCCGGACTCGTCACGCTGGCACCTGCCCGGCCAGGTTCGTCTCGGCCAGCTCGAAAAACCGTTCTTCAAGTGTCGCCGGAGCACGGAACACGCGAGCCGCGTCGTCGTCGAGGACTGACCTGACCTGCGCCACCGAAGCCGAGGGCACGCGTAGCGAGCGCCCGGCGAGCGCGGCCGCGAGACCAGCGGCGGACAGTCGCCTGAACGAGCTTGCCCACGCGCCGGTCTCGACCACTGTTACCTGCGAGTCGCCGACTATCTCGTCCGCCGTGCCGGTCGCGACGACCGTGCCGGCGGACATGATGACCAGCCGATCGCACTCTCCCGCCTCCTCCATGTAATGAGTAGACACCAGCACGCCCGCGCCGGCCCTGGTCGCCCTCGCGATCGTGTCCCACAGCCTGGCTCGCCCCAGCGGGTCAACTCCGGATGTGGGCTCGTCGAGGACCAGCAGGTCGGGCCCGTGGGCCAGCGCCACCGCGAACGCGGTGCGGCGCTGCAGCCCGAGCGGCAGCTGACCGACGGGGACGCGCGCGTGCCGGGCGATGTCCTCCGACAGCACGGCCGGCGCTCCGCCGAACACCGCCGCCGCAAACGCGGCGTTTTCCGCCGCGGTCAGGTCGTCGTAGAGACCCAGACCCTGCGGAACGTAACCGATCCGGCGGCGGGTCTGCCGCGAAGGCGGCTCGCCGAGGAGCACGACGTGCCCGGCCGTCGGCCGCTGCAGGCCGAGCAGCATCCGGATCAGCGTCGTCTTGCCCGCGCCGTTCGCGCCGAGCAAGCCGACGATCTCGCCAGCCCGGACCATGATGCTGACCTCTCGCACGGCGGTGAACTGGCCGAACCTGCACGTCACCGCCAGGCATTCGGCCAGCGGCCGTGTCGGCCTAACCGGTCGGGCGCGGTTAGCGGGGCTAACCGGATTAGCCGGGCCGGACGGCGCTGCACTAGCCGGGCCGGACGGCGCCGCACTAGCCGGGCCGGACGGCGCCGCACTGGCCGTGCTAGCCGGGCCGGACGGCGCCGCCGGGCTGATCTCTCCTGCCGGGCTGGCCAGGTCCGCCTCCGGGGCCGGGCCAGACCCTGCCGCCAGGCGAGAGCCCGCCGCTAGACCTGTCGCAGCCGTCTGGGCACACTCGCGGGCCAGGGCGGCCACCGTGACGGCATCCTGCAGGTCCGGGACCACGCGCTGGCCGCCCGGCAGCTCATCCGCGGCGCGGCCTGACCGGTTCCAGACGCGCCAGCCGCCGCCACGCCGCCAGGCGAGCCGGACCGCCGGTCCGGCGGGCGCGGTCGACATCGCGTATACCGAGCCGGGCATGTGCGCGACAATCTGGTCGGGTGTTCCGGCGGCAAGCTCACGCCCGGCATCGAGCACGAGCACCTCGCCGGCCCGCTGCGCGTCGTCGATGTAGGTGGTCGACAGCACCACGGCCGCGCTGTCGGCGGCCGCCGTGGCAATCAGCAGCCAGAGACCCGACCGGCTGACCGGATCAACCCCGGTGCTCGGCTCGTCCAGGATCAGCAGGTCGGGCCGGTGCACCAAGGCGGCGATGACGCCGAGCTTCTGCCGCATTCCGCCGGAAAGGTGGCCGGCCAGCCGGTCGCGCGCATCCGTCAGCCCGGCCCGGTCCATCAACTCGGCCGCGCGCCGCGCAGCGACCGCGCCCCGCACGTTGTAGCCGGTCGCGCGGAAGGCGAGGTTTTCCGCGACCGTCAGGTCGGGATAGGTGCCCGAGCTCGCCGGGAAATAACCGGTGGCCGCCGGCCCGGGACCGGCGACCGTTCCGCGGTCTGGCCTCAGGGCCCCGGCCAGGCAGCGCAGCAGTGTTGACTTCCCCGCGCCATCGCCGCCCACGACCGCGGTGACCATGCCCGGCACCGCGCGCACGGTGACATCGTCGAGCGCGAGGGTGTCGCCGAACGAGACGCTGACGCCCGTCGCTCCCCACGACAAGCCATCTGGCTGCCGGCCTTCGCCGGCCGTCGCCGGGCTCATGCCGGCTCACCGACCTGACGGTCAGTTACCGCGGTGTCGTCCGTGCTCCCCGCGGCCACGGCCGGCCGGCCGCGGCCATCCGTGCCGCTCAGCCGGTGCACGGCCGGGGCGGGAGCGAGGAAGGTGCGGAAGCGCAGGATCGCGAGCGTCACGATCACCACTCCGAGTACGGCCATGAACGTGAACGGCCGCCACAGCGGCCCGATCGGCTCGGCCCGGAGCATCACGCCCCTGGATATCTCGTTGAAGTACGTGAGAGGCAAGAGGTAGGAGATCCAGCGCACTCCGGCCACGATCGAGGAGAGCGGGAAGATCAGCCCGGACAGCAGCATCTGCGGCAGCATCGTCATCACGGCAAGCTGGATGGCCTGGCCCTGGTTCTGCGAGACCGTGCTGATCAGCACGCCGATACCGAGCGTGACGAACAGGAACAGCAGCGCACCGAGCGCGAACACGCCGGGCGAGCCCCGGAACGGAACCCCGAAGATTGCGATGCCGACCGCGAGCACGATGGCCAGGTCGACGGCGGCGACCGCGAAGTAGGGCATGATCTTGCCGAGGAAGACGTCGCGCGGCCGCAGCGGCATCACCGCCAGCTGCTCCATCGTGCCGGATTGCCGCTCACGCACCACGCCCAGGCTCGTGATGATCGTGCCGACGAAGACGAGCACAACCCCGGCCAGTCCGGGAATCATGATGGCCGACGTGGACAGGCTGGGGTTGTACAAGATGCTGACTTGCGGATGCGCGGCGGCGAGGGGCGAGCCGCCGCTAAGCCTGCCGAGTGCGGCGAGGGTCGCCTGAGCGGTGAAGAGCTGGCTGCCGTCAATGAGGACGACGGGCCTGCTTCCCCCGGTGACGACCGCGACCGCAGCGTCGCCATCACGCAGCTCGTCCTGTGCCCAGGCCCGGCCCTCGGCCGGCTGCGCGCTGACGACGTCGAATGGCCTGGGCAGCACGTGGCTCGCCACCGCGGCCTGCGGCCCGGCGACGGCGACGGGGATCGACTTCACGTTGAATGACGCGGCGTATCCGAGCACGACCAGCAAGATGATGGGCAGAGCGACCATCATGGCCAGCGTCCGCCTGTCCCGCCGCAGCTGGCGGAACTCTTTGACGATCATCGCCCACATCTCGGCCTCCGCGACTGTGCCGCATATATTCATCGGTCGATGAATTCTACGTGCGTTGAATTCTTGCCGTCAAGTGCGATGGCCCAGTGCCTGGCCCAGCGGGATGGCCCAGCGCGATAGCCCAGCGCGAGGGCGGTCGGACAGGGCGGTCACGGTGCGACGCAGGACCAGGCGGGCGGCGATGCTCGCTGTCCCCGCGCCGATCTGGTCAGATGGTGCTATGCCAATCAGCCGCCACTCCGGCCGCTGGACGCTTGAGGACCGGTTCAACTCGCCGTGGCACTACCTGCCAGTGGAGATCCCGGCGGGCTCGTGCGCGCTCCGGGTGGAACTCGAGTACGAGCGGTCCGGGGCGATCATCGACCTCGGCTGCCTCGGGTCGGCTGGCTTCCGCGGCTGGTCCGGTGGCGCCCGGCGCGAATTCGTGATCACGCCGGACGCGGCGACGCCTGGCTACCTGGCCGGCGAGCTCGAACCGGGCACCTGGCAGGTAATAGTCGGCCTGCACCGGCTGCCCGCTATCGGCGCCGAGTACTGCGTCACCGCCGAGGTGTCGAGCACGCCGGGTGAGCTCAGGCCCGACCCCCCGCCGGAAATGCTGCCGCCGCTGTCACAGCGGCCCCCTTCCCGGACGCTCCCGGCGACCGACGGCCGCCGGTGGCTGGCCGGCGACCTGCACACGCATACAGTCCACTCTGATGGCGGGATGACGGTCCCGGAACTCGCCAGGTTCGCGGCCGGTCGCGGGCTGGATTTCCTGGCGATCACCGACCACAACACGATCAGCCATCACCCCGAGCTGCCGGGCGCGCGCGCCGCCCACGGCATTACGCTCGTGCCCGGTCAGGAGGTGACGACCGAGACCGGGCATGCGAACGCGCTGGGCAGCATCGGCTGGGTCGACTTCCGCGAGCGGCCCGACGCCTGGCTGGAAGCCACCGAGCGGGATGGCGGACTGCTGTCGATCAACCACCCGATCGGAGGGAACGTCAGCTGGGCCGCCCCGATGAAGCGGCGCCCGCCGCTGATCGAGGTCTGGCACTGGAGCTG
>JASIBJ010000260.1 GCA_030045215.1 Streptosporangiaceae bacterium
TGATGAGCGCCCCGCAGTCCTCAACCGCGACATACCGTTCGATCTCGACCAGGCCGGTCTCGATGTCGACTTCTACGATCGCGCAGTGCGTGCCGACCGACCATCCGCCCTCGCCGCCGTCGAAAGTGGCCTGGACTTCCAGGTTGGCGTCCACGTCGGCGAACTGGCCCGAGGCCGCCTGGCGCGCCACCTCGCTCACCGGAACCGCACTCGCGGGATCGCCGCGTACCCAGATATTGCCGTCGGTGATCTGGAGGTCCCTGGCGCTGGCCTCCATCAGGTGCGACGCGAAATCGAGCACCTTGACCTTCAGCTGACGAGCGCCATGGAGCGCTACGCCGCCGGTCATGGTGGCCGAACGGCTGCCGCCGGTCAGGCCGAACGGGACGACGTCGGTGTCACCCACGACGACGCGAACCTGGTCGAACGGAACGCCGAACTCGTCGGCGGCGATCTGGGCCAGAGTTGTCTGGTGGCTTTGGCCGTGCGGCATCTGGCCAGTGAACAGGGCGACGATGCCGTCCTCTTCAAGCCGAAGGCGCATCGATTCCATGCCCATCGGGCCGCTCGGCCCGTCGGGCGAACGCGGCCCGGGAGCGGCCTCGATGAACGTGGCCACGCCGACGCCGAGGTAGCGACCGCGCTGCCGCGCCTCAGCCTGCCGGCGCCGGAATGCGGGAACGTCCACGAGCTCGGTCACCCGGTCCAGCGACTCGCTCGACGTGACTCCGACCAGCGGCCGGCCGGTGATCATCATGGCCGGCGGATCGGTGCGCGCGGCGAAGTTGCGCCGCCGGAATTCGACCGGATCGATGCCCAGATCCTTCGCCATCAGGTCGATGACGCGTTCCCGCACGAAGGTCTCGGACGCCCACGGGCCGCGATAGGCGACGTACGACGCCTTGTTGGTGATGGCCGCGGTCGACTCGAAGCCGAGGGCGACGAGCTGGTAGGGACCGGGCATCATCTCCTGCATGATGGACGGCACCATCGTGCCCATGCCGGGGTATGCGCCGGTGTCGATGACCACCTTCACGTCGAGTCCGAGCAGGTCACCGTCGTTGCTGACGGCCGCCCGGACGTCGAAGCTCTCCTCGCGGGCCTGTCCCGAGGCGGTCAGGTTCTCGCCTCGGTCCTCCACCCACTTGACCGGCCGGCCGACAGCACGTGCGGCGGCCGCGGCCGCAAGCTCCTCCCGTGATGCGCCGATCTTCAGGCCGAACGAGCCGCCGATATCCCCGGCCAGGACGCGGACCTTGTCGTGCTCCATGCCCAGCCGCATGGCGACGGCAATCCTGCTCACGTGAACGCTCTGCGTCGCCGCGTAGACCGTCATGACGCCAAGATCGGCGTCGTAGCTTGCGACGCAGCCACGTCCCTCCATTGGCACGTTCTGGTGCCGGTGCACATCGATGTGGAAGTCGAAGACACGCTCGGCACCCGCGAAAGTGGCGGAGACGTCGCCGAACTCGGTGCGGGAGTGCGGCCGGGCGATGTTGTCACCGAGGTTGGCGAACACCGGCGGGCTGCCTGGTTCAAGCGCAAAGGCGGCACTGGCAACGGGCGGCAAGTCGTCGTATTCGACCTCGACTACGTCGCAGCCGTCCTCGGCCAGGTAGCGGCTCTCCGCGACGACGATCGCCACGGGGTCGCCGACAAAGCGCACCTTGTCCGTCGCCAGCAGGGTGAACTCGGGGCTGGGCCCTGACGCACCCATGAGAGCCATCAGCGCATCCGGGCCGGGAACCGTCATCGCCTCGACTTCCGCTCCGGTGAAGGCCGCGACGACCCCAGGCAGCGCCCGCGCAGCCGACAGGTCCACCGAGAGCACCCGAGCGTGCGCGAGCGGCGAGCGCACGAACGCCGCGTGGAGCATCCCCGGCAGCTTGATGTCGTCGACGTACCGGCCTGCGCCGGTCAGGATGCGGGGATCCTCAGAGCGCTTGATGCTGGCGCCGGTGTAGCGCTCGGCCACGATTCCTGCCATGTCGCTTCCTCTCGCTCAGCCCTGACGGCTGCGCTCGGCGGCCAGCAGGACGCCGTCGATGATGCTCTGGTAGCCGGTACACCGGCAGATGTTGCCGGACAATGCCTCCCGGATCTGCCGCTCGCCGGCGTCGGGGTGCGCGCGCAGGAACGCGGTGGCCTGCATGATGAACCCCGGCGTGCAGAACCCGCACTGGAAGCTATGCGAGTCCCACATCGCCTGCTGGAGCGGGCCCAGGCCGCCGTCAGTCGCGAGCCCCTCGATCGTGGTGACCTCGCTGCCCGCTGCCTGGACCGCCAGCATCAGGCATGAGCGCACCGGCCGGCCATCGACGATGACCGTGCACGCGCCGCACACCCCGTGCTCGCAGCCGACGTGAGTGCCCGTGAGATCGAGGTCATCGCGCAGGAAGTCCGCGAGCGTCTTGCGCGCTTCCACGCAGCCGCTGTGCGTAGCACCGTTCACCGTGACAGTGATGTCCACCGTCTGTCACCACCTCTCGTCGGCGTCGGCCACGGCCGCCCGCAAACCGCGACGGATCAGTGTCGCCGCAACCTTCTTCCGGTACTCCGGCGACCCGTGCAGGTCTGCAGGCGGATCGATCCCGGCAGTCGCCAGGCGGGCAGCCTCCTCGAACAGATTCTCCGATGGCCTCGCGCCAACGAGAAATTCCTCGGCTTCCGGTGCCCGGACCGGCACATCAGACAGGCCGGCAAACGCTAGCCGGGCATCGCTGATCGCGCCGTCAGCGAGCGTCAGCGACACAGCCAGGCCGACGATGGCGAAATCACCGTGCCGACGGGCGACCTCCAGGAAGGCGACGCCGGTGCCCCGTCTTGCTGCCGGAAAGCGCACCTCGATCAGGAGCTCGTCGGGTCGGCGCGACGTCGACAGGTAGCCCTCGAACCACTCCGACGCCGGGATGACGCGATCGCCTGCCCGACTGCTCACCACGAACTCGGCGTCGAGGGCCAGGGCGACGGCCGGCAGTTCGGCCGCCGGGTCGGCATGCGCGAGGCTGCCGCCGATCGTGCCGCGGCTGCGGATGGCCTCATGCCCGATCAACGGCAGGGCGGCCGCGAGCAGCGGCACGGTGCTGGCTACCGTGGCGGACTCCTCGGCCACGTACTCGCGCGTCATCGCGCCGATTGCAAGCCAGCCGTCCGTCACCGTCAGCCCGGACAGCTCCGCTACGCCGTTGATGTCGATGAGCACAGCCGGGCGGGCCAGCCGAAGCGCCAGCAGCGGGATCAGGCTCTGGCCGCCGGCGAGGACGCTTGCTTCGTCCTGATGTTCATTCAGCAGCCCGACGGCTTCAGCGACAGCAGTAGGCGCCTCGTACTCAACTGAAGGCAGCTTCATCGGCACCGTCCTTGAACGCGTCGGCCGCGGCCTGAACCTGGCCAACGTACTCCCGCCACGTCGCTTCGTCGATGGAGTCCTGGTCCGGGCCGCCCTTGCCGTCAATGAGCTCCCTGACAATGTCCGCATGCCCCGCGTGCTGCGCCGTTTCCGCCACCATCCGGATGAGCAGCGCGCCCAGCGTTGTCTCCCGCCGATCCTCCGGCCAGTGCGCCACCGACCCCGGCGCGCCGAGATCGAGCGCGGCGATGACAGTATCGGCATGGGCGCAGGCGCGCCGGTAGAGGCTGATGATGTACTCGCTGGACTCGTCGGGCCTGGCCCACATGTCGGCACCCTGCCAGACCGAGCCATCCTCGAACCACGGCAGCGTCTCCTCGCCCGGGCGGCCGAACGATTCGCCCAGGTACCCGTACTCGAGCCCGGCCAGGTGCTTCACCAGGCCGAGCAGGTTGGTGCCCGTCGGTGTCATCGCCCGGCGGCGGTCGTATTCGCTGAGGTCGTCGAGCTTGGCCAGCATCACGGCCCGGCTGGCCTGGAGCGACCGATGCAGTTCGTCTTTCAGGTCCGGCACGGCAATCCCTCACCTTCCTGGGCAACGTTGCGCTCAGGGTACGGCGGGGGTCTGCCATTGTGCGCGGCATGAGCCGCGCGGGACCAGGACCGGCGCCGGCCAGCGAGGCGGCGTGGACGAGAACCGGACAGGCGGGGCGAGCATGTGCACGTCGCCGAGCAGGCTGGGCGCGTCATAAGACACCGGGTCGCGCAGTCTGTGCTCCTCACCGGAGCCGGCCAGCGCGGGATCGACCAGGCCCAGCGACCCGTACCACATTGCCGTGCGGGTCAGGTTCACGGTGACGTGCCACGAGCCGCCGACGGTGGCCCGCTTCACCAGAGCGGCACCGGCCCCGGCGGCCCCCAGGTACCCGGTCACGTAGTCGTTGATGAGCCCGGTGACCGGCAGCCGGGGCTCGGCCGGCGTTCCCTCGAGGGTCATCAGGCCGGACGCGGC
>JASIBJ010000261.1 GCA_030045215.1 Streptosporangiaceae bacterium
TGTGGATCGGCAGCGCTGACATGATGCACAGGAATCTGGATCGCCGGGTTGAGCTGCTGGTCGAGGTCAAGGAGGAGTCGCAGCGGGCGGGACTTCGGCAGCTCATTGACCTGGCGATGGATGCGAACACCGCGTCGTGGTGGCTGGCGGGCGACGGAACCTGGACCAGGCATTACCTGGATTCGTCCGGTGCGCCGCTCATCGACATTCAGGAGCTGCTGATCAGGTCCCGCAGCCGGGGCGCCGATGGCTGATCGCGGATCAGACGGTCAGATCCTGGCCGCCGGGGCCCTGCTCTGGCGGCCGGCCGGACGCGGAGCCCGGGTAGCGCTGATCCATCGGCCGAAGTACGACGACTGGGGCTTCGCCAAGGGCAAGCTCACCCAGGGCGAGCATGTGCTGCTGGCCGCCGTCCGCGAGGTTGAGGAGGAGACCGGCCTGCGGGTGACGCTCGGGCGCAATTTGCCCTCGGTCAGGTACCTGGTCGATGGGCTGCCGAAGCGCGTGGACTACTGGGCCGCCCTGGTCGGCCAGGGCGGCGCGGCATTCGTTCCCAACAGCGAGGTCGACAAGCTGGAGTGGGTGCCAGCCAGCGCCGCCAGCCGCAGGCTCAGCTACGGTCATGACGCCGAGCTCCTGGCCGAGTTCACCGCGGGACCGCGGCGGACGGCGCCGCTGATCCTCATCCGGCACGCGTCGGCGGGGAGTAAGTCCGACTGGCAGAAGGCCGACGACTCGCGGCCGCTGGATGCGCGCGGCAGGCAGCAGGCCAAGATGCTGGCCCGGCTGCTGCGCTGCTTCGGGGCCGCGCGCGTGCTGAGCTCGCCGACCGAGCGGTGCATGGCCACCGTGCGCCTGTTTGCCGAGTCCGAGGGCGCCGAGGTAGAGCAGGTGGACGCGTTTGCAGTGTCAGCCGGTGGCCGGAAGAAGGGTGCCAGACAGGCGGCCGATCCGCAGGCGCATGATGCCGCGCGCGTGGTCGCGAGCGCCGCGTCCGACGGCCGGCCGACCGTAGTCTGCGCCCACCGCGAGAACATGCCGCTGCTGCTTGAGGCGGCGTGCCGGCAGCTGGGCGCCGAGGCGCCGGCCGGACCGCCGCTGCGCAAGGCTGAGTTCTGGGTGCTGCACCGGGCCGGCGGCAGGCTGGTCGCAGCCGAGCGGCATCACCCGGACGGCGACGAAGAAGATATCTTATGTGCGGCCCGCTACCCGGCGGTCTCGGGCAGTGCCGCGCCTGGCTGCCAGTCCAGGGTCGGCGGCAGTGATCCCTCGAGGATCAGCAGCCAGCGCTTGACCTCCGGTCCGGCACCGCCGCTGTAGCCGCCGAGACCGTCGCTGGCCAGCACGCGGTGACAGGGGACGATCACCGGGATCGGGTTCGACCCCATGATCCTGCCGACGGCGCGAGCCGGCACCACGTCCCCGTCGGCCACCAGGCCGGCGCGGCTGGCTAGCTCGCCATAGCTGGTGGTCTGCCCGTAGCCAACCGAGCCGGCCAGTACTTCAAGCACGTGCCGCTGCGCGCCGGAGGTGGCCGACCAGTCCAGCGGCAGGTCGAAGTCGCGGCGCTGGCCGCAGAAGTACTCGCCCAGCTGCCGGCGCGCCTGCGCCGGGAGGCTGTCGTCGACCGGGTCACGGGCGGGAACCCGGTCGCGGGCGGCCGCGGGCCGTCCCGCCGGCGGGCCGAACCGAACCCGAGCCACGCCGGCCGTGCTGCAGCCGACCGACACCTCGCCCACCGGGGTGTCGAGCCAGGACCAGCTGAGGTCGGTCACCTGTCCATTGTCGCCGGCCGGCCCGCGCGCGCAGCACCGCGGCCAACTGTCGGCGGCCGGCGATACAACGGCAGTGTCAGCTGACCGCGGCGTGAGAAAGGGTGATGCGGAATGTCTGACGACAACATCGCGAGCGCGATTGAGGCCGAGCTCATCGAGCTGTCGGGTCTGCTCACCGAGCCGGGCGAGCGAGAGTGCTTACGGTGCTACCTGCTCCGGATGATCTACGAGTTCGGCTGCGACGGGACGCACCGGTGGACAACCAGGTGGCGGGACATCCGTGCGCCGCGCGCCCGCGGGCTCGTGCCGAAGCTGCAGCGGCTCGGCGCGTGCTGCTGTGACTGCGAGGCCTTGCTCAATGTTTACCCCGACTACCCGGACACTGACACGTTGCTGCCCTGTGCGGGGCAGCCGGAGCCTGGCTCCTGCGCGCCCTGCAACCTGAGGCACCTGCGGCGCACGGCCTGACCGCGCCCGCCGGGGCTCCCCTACTCGTCGCCCTTCTCCAGGATGCGCAGCAGGGCCTTGGCGATCGGCATGGCGGTGAGCTCGACCTGCCAGGGCCTGGCCCCGTAGCCGACCAGCTCAGCCGCGACGGAGGTAACGCTGACATCCGGCGGCGGCTGCCACGACAGGCGACGGACGGCGTCGGGCTGAAGCAGGTTCTCGGCCGGCAGGCTGTGCTCGTCGGCCAGGGCAGCCACGACGGCGCGGACGGCGGTCAGCCTCTTGAACGCCTCCGGGTCGCGCTCTTGCCACCGGTGCGCGGGCGGCGGTCCGTCACTCGCCGGCGCCGAGGGTGCGGGGAGCGCGCGGTCGGGCTGCGCTCGGGCGCGGCTGATGGCCCGTAGCCACTCGGGCAGGTGGCGGCGCGCCCCGCGCGCGGTGAAACCGGCGATCGCGGCGAGCTCGTCGGCGCCGCTCGGCATCGCCTTGGCCGCCTCGACGATGGCCGCATCGGACAGCACCTTGGTCGGTGACACGTCCCGGCGGCGCGCGATCTTGTCCCGCTCGAGCCAGAGTTCGCGGACCACGGCCAGACTGCGGCGGCTGCGGACGCGGTGAATTCCCGACGTGCGCCGCCACGGATCAGAGCGCGGCGGCGGCGGACCGGCGGACAGCGCCGCAGCGAACTCCTGCCGGGCCCACTCCAGCTTCCCCTGCTCGGCGAGCTGCGCGGCAAGCACGTCGCGCAGGTCCACCAGAACCTCCACGTCGAGGGCCGCGTACCGGAGCCACTCCTCCGGCAGCGGTCGGGTAGACCAATCGGCGGCGGAGTGACTCTTCTCCAGGCCGAGGCCCAGCGTCGTCTCGACCAGGGTGGCCAGGCCGACCCGCGGATAGCCGAGTAGCCGACCCGCTACCTCAGTATCGAACAGCTGCCGCGGCCGGTACCCGAGGTCAGCCAGACAGGGAAGATCCTGCGACGCCGCATGCAGCACCGCCTCGGTCCCGGCCAGCGCCGCGTCAACCCCAGACAGGTCGCTGCACGCCACCGGATCGATCAGCACGGTGCCGGCTCCGGCCCGCCGGAACTGGACCAGGAAGGCGCGATGGCCGTACCGGAAGCCCGAGGCACGCTCGGCGTCCACGGCTACCGGGCCGGTCCCCTTGGCGAGCGCTTCGGTCGCCGCCTGCAGGGCCTCGGCGCTGTTCACCAGCGGCGGCAGCCCGTCCCTGGGCTCCAGGAGCGGTTCGACGGCCCGCTCGGGCCGCACCGCATCGCACGGGCCCGCGTCCGGCTCCGCCGTGTCGGCCTCTGCTGCGCCGGCGCGGGGGCCGTCGTCGCGAGCCCGGTCCGGCCCGGTCACTGCCG
>JASIBJ010000262.1 GCA_030045215.1 Streptosporangiaceae bacterium
GCCGGTATGCCTTCCACGACCTGCTCCGCGCCTACGCCGCCGAGCAGGCCGGCCACACCATCAGTCAGGACGAGCGCGATGCCGCCATCGGCCGGGTGCTCGACCACTACCTGCACACCGCCGCTCGGGCCGTGCTGCTGCTAGTCCCGTCCAAGGAGCTGGTGGAGCTGGCCCCGCTCAGGCCCGGCGCCGTCGCCGGGCAGCACGCCGACGGTCCGCAGGCCCTGGCCTGGTTCGAGACCGAGCACCAGGTCCTGCTCGCCGCTGTGAACCTGGCCGCCGGATCCGGGTACGACCGCCACGCCTGGCAGCTGCCCTGGGCCATGGCCTCCTTCCTGCAGATTCGCGGGTACTGGCAGGAATGGGCCGCGGTCCAGCGCACGGCGCTGGACGCCGCGGCACGCCTGGGAGACGCCGCCGCGCAGGCCCTGTCTGGCCGTCTCCTGGCACAAGCCTGTGCGGCCCTGGGCGACGATGATCAGGCGCGTGAGCACTACGCCAGCTGCCTCGTGCTGTACCAGAGGCTCGGCGACCGGCTGGGCGAGGCCAGGGTCCGGCAGGGCCTCGGCTGGCTACCCGAACGTCAGGGCCGCTACGCCGAGGCGCTCGAGCACACGGAGCAGGCGCTACGCCTGTTCCAGGCCATCGGCGACAAGCCGGGACAGGCTGTAACGCTCAACAATGTCGGCTGGCTGTATGGCCTCCTCGGCGACTATCAGCAGGCCAGCGCGTCCTGCCGGCAGGCAGTCACCCTGTGCGCCGAAGCCGGCGACCGCTTGTCCGAGGGAAATGCCTGGGACAGCCTGGGATATGCCGAGCACCATTTGGGTAACCTCGCGGAGGCCGCCGCCTGCTACCAGCGCGCGCTTAGCATCTTCCAGGAATCTGGTGACCGCTTCGATGAGGCGGACGTGCTCACCCACCTCGGCGACACCCTTCAGGCCGCCGGCGAGTTCGTGCAGGGTCGCGAGGCCTGGCAGGAGGCGCTGGCCATCTTCGAGGACATTCAGCACCCCCACGCGGCCCAGGTCCGCGCCAAGCTGGCCGGCACGATCGACCATGCTTCCCCGAGCCCGTCCGCGTAGCGGCGCGCGGACTTCGCCGACCGGACGGCGCCCGTATGAGCGCATACCCCAATCGGCGTTCGATCACGAGCGCTGGATTCTCATGTGCATGCGTACCGACGTCCCCGCGGCCGTCGATCGCACCTCGACCAGATCGCATACCTGATTCACAAGCCAGAGTCCCTGGCCGCCTGGCTCCCCCGGCGGCGGGCGGTGCAGCCCGGCCAGCGGGTCGGAAATATAGCCGGTGTCGTTGACCTGGCAGAGGACCTCGCCGTCGGCGCGCCATGCGAGCGCGACTCCGCCGGTTCTGGTGTGGCGCAGGGTGTTGGCCGCGACTTCACTCACGGCGATCATCAGGTCGGTGACCTGGGCGGCGGCCAGCCCGGCGCGCTCACCTGCGGCCGTCACCATGGCCCGCACCTGGCGCAAGTCGGAGCGGTACTCGACCACGTCCGCGTCCGGCGGCGGACTCGGCAGCGGCACCTGGCACCAGGCAGGAATCGCGTCCGGCCCTCCGTACTCCGGATTCGCCGCCACCTCGTTGCCGCCGCGGAACTGCCACCGATGCGCACGGCTGGCGTCGCCGAGCACGGAGCGCGGCAGCATGGCCGCGTTATACGGGCACAGCACGTCGGCCGTGCGCCCGGCCAGGGCCTGCTCTATCAGTGCCTCGTGCCGGACTGCCTCGCAAACCTCCGCGCTCGAGCGGCCGGGCCAGATCGATTCGGTGACGACACGGACCGGACTTCCGGCGTGCGCGTCGCAGAACGCGCGGAGGGCCGGCGCGATCCTGGCCGGATTGCGGCCCAACTCGGCCATGTCGGCGGTCCGGATGGCCACGCCGCCAGGCCAGTCAGGCAATGCCGCCATCAGCTGAGGGACCGCGATCAGGACCGGCTCGCCGGCGGCAACGGCCGTGCGCACGAACCCGTTCAGGCACGCGTGGTACTCGGCCGCGTCACGGTAGAAAAGCAGCAGATGGCGCGGGCCGCTGGCAATCGTGCCCTCAGGCACCGTCCATCTCCGGGTTCACCACCTCACTGCCGGCGTGATGCGGACCGCATGGCCTAACCCATCAACTCTCTGGTGCGCTGACACCAGAGACTGGGTGCATCTTTGACTTAGCCGCTGCAGCACGTCTACTTCCCACGCTGGCCGGAGCTATGCGCCCATTTCCCGGCACGCCGTGGCCATGCGGAGGCCAGCTCGCGGGAATGCGCGCACCTAGTATGGGGAGGTAACGGCTTCCTTGCCAGGTTCGAGCTTCCCGAGGTAGGCCATGGACGGTCTTGCGCTTAGCTCCGAGCAGCGCGATGGCAGCACCATCGTCACAGTTAGCGGCGATCTGGACATAGTAACCAGCGTGGCGCTCGATGACTGCCTGACTGAGGCTCGCGCGGCCGGCACGTCCGTGATACTCGATCTGTCCGCGGTCGATTTCATGGACACCAGCGCGCTGGCGGTGATCGTTGGTCACTGGAAGAAGCTCGAGGCGGCCGGAGGTTCGCTGGCGCTCGCCGGGGCCCGGTACCGCTACACCAAGACGCTCTGGATCACCGGCCTGGCTGACCGGCTCAACCTGTACGACAGTGTTGACTTGGCTGTCCAGGCGGCTAGCCTCGGTGGTTCGGCTGGCGGTGGCCGCTAAATCGCCGGCACGGCGACCGGTCGGCAGCAAACGGAGGTGAGGGTGGCGCTCTCGGACCTGACACTCCAGGCGGCGAGTCTGCTGAGGCTGTCCACGGCGACCGAGGAGCGCGCGCTACACCAGCTCGCCGTGCTGGCGGCGGGCCAGGTCCTGGGGTGCTCGGCCGCCAGCGTCGGCATCTGGCGGTCCGACGAGCTCACGGCCCAGGCATCGAGCCACCCGGACGCGACCAGGCTGACTCAGGTTGAGCTCGACTACGACCGTGGGCCCATGCTCGACTCGCTGGCGGGCCGGATTCCGGTCCAGTGCGATGACACGCTCGGTGATCTTCGATGGCCGGAGTACGCGTCGGCCGCCGTCCGGCTGGGCGTGCGCTGCTCGGTCACGATCTGTGCGGGAGACGAGGCTGTCGTCGTGCTGAGCCTGCTCGGCTTGCGTCCGAGGGCGATGGCGCTGGAGCAGCTGCAGCTGGCGGAGCTCGTCGCCGCCATCAGCGCAGCCCTGGTCGACGCCGTCGCCGACTACCGTGACTCACGGCTGACTAACGTGCAGCTTCAGGACGCCGCAGCCGGCCGCGCGCTGGTCGATCAGGCCAAGGGCATTCTGATGCACGCGCTGAACTGCAGCGCGGATGAGGCGCTCGCCCGGATTACGGACGTGTCGCAGCGCAGCAACATGCGGGCGACCGAGGTGGCCGCACGGGTCATCGACGCTCACAGCGGCCGGGCCAGCGAGCCTGCTCTCGCGGATCTCAGCCCGACCTCTGGCCGTGGGACAGGCAGCCGGCGGCCTCGTCCGCCGCGGCCACGGTGAGCCGGCGCCACGCGGCAGGCGGCCGGCGGGCTGATGTCCCTATGCGCTGAGTGGACGGATGGACGGAGGTAGGGCTGCCCTATGGCGGAAGCTTCCGGCCGGGCGGCGAACGAGGCCGTAGCCGGGCTGAGGTCCCGCAGTGCCGCGCTGCGGCAGGCAGCGGCAAACCCGAACGCGCGGCAGCAGGAGCTGCTCGACGCGGCGCTGGCCGAACTGGACGGGGCGATCCACGCGCTGACGGCCGGCGGCAACGGCGTGACGGGTTCCCGCGATGACCCGGGTAGCGCCGCGCATTCGGACCGGCGTCTTCTGCACGCGGTGTTCGCTCAGGCTCCGGTCGCGCTACTGGTCGTCGATCCGGACAGCACGGTGCGCCGGGCCAACTCCGCCGCCTGCGAGCTGCTCGGCGTGGGCCCAGGTTACGCGACCGGCAAGACGCTCGTCTCGATGGTCGAGCCCGCCAGCCGGGCGCCGCTGCGCTCGCAGCTGGCCGCGGTCCTGCGGTCGGGCACGCCTGCCATCGTCGGCTGCAGCCTTGTGGCCGCGACCGGGCCGGTGAGTTGCGAACTCGGCATCCGCGTCCTGCGCATCCGGGGAGATGAGGACCGGCTCCTGGTCGCCGCCGCGGAGGCCGGGTCGGCGGCGTCTCATCGTCCTAGCCGCTCGCGCGGCCGCGGCAAGGCCCGCGAAACCGCCGATCAGGAGATCGCCGCCCTGACTCGCCGCAACGACCTGCAGCTCGCTGCGGCGTGCCTGTTGCTCGACAACGCAGCCGCGAGCGAGTCGGTCATCCTCCAGCGCTGCGCCCGCCTCCTGGCCGGTGACCTCGCGACGTGGGTCATCGTGGACGTGCGCAGACGGGGGGCGCTGCGCCGGCACTTCGTTGCCGGCCCGGATGATCCCACGTCGGCCCGGCTGACCCGGGCGATTTCGGCGATCACGCCGGACCCGGACACCGTGTCGTCCCGCGTATGCGACTCGGGTAGCTCGGTCCTGGTCACCCACGTCGAGGATGAGGAGATGCTCGGCCGCGACGCCGACGGTGCACCGCTCCTGGCAAGGCTCGGCGGCGTGTCCGTCCTGTCCGTTCCCGTGACCGACGACAGCCATTCCTTCGGCGCGCTGACGCTCGTCAGGGATGCAGCAGCCGGCGCCTTCCGGCTCCCCGACGTCGGGCTGGTCGAGCAGGTTGCCGACCTGCTCGCCCGCGCCATCGCGGCGCGCCGGCTGCTCACGCGCCAGACCGAGGCGGCCGAGGCACTGCGGTCGAGCCTGCTGCCCCCGGTGCTGAGGGCGATACCCGGAGTGGAGATCGTGGCGGCGCACATGCCACCGACGCGGGGCCGCGAGGTGGGTGGCGACTTCTACGACGTCTACCCCACGCCCCGCGGCTGGGGCGTGGCCATCGGCGACGTCTGCGGTAAGGGCGACGACGCCGCCGCCGCGACCGCGAGCGCGCGGCATGCGGTCCGGGTGCTGTCGCACTGGAATCCCGATCCGGCCGAGGTTCTGCGCGGCGCCAACGAGATCATGCTGGCCGAGGAGTTCGGCAGCAGGTTCGTGACCGCCGACGCCGCCCATCTGAGCTGGGACAACCGGACCCTCCGGGTATTGCTCGCGAGCGCCGGGCACCCCGGCCCGGTCCTGCTCAGCGCGGACGGGAGGACGCAGATGCTGACGGGCGGCGGCGTCGCGCTGGGGATATTCCCTGATCCGGA
>JASIBJ010000263.1 GCA_030045215.1 Streptosporangiaceae bacterium
TTCCGCCCAGGTCGCCGGCACCACCGAGTCAGCCCGCCCCGCCAACCCGGCCCACGCCGGCCGGGTGGCGGGGGCGGTGCTGATCGCCACCGTGGTTCTGGTCGTCGCGGTGCTCATCGGAACGGCCGTGGGCCCGGCCGACCTGTCGTTGCAGCAGGTAGCCGCCGCGCTGGCGACCCGGCTGCCCTGGCACCCGCACCTGGCGGTGTCGGCCCTCAACAGTGCGATCGTCTGGGAACTGCGGCTGCCGCGGGTCGTGCTGGGCGTGCTCGTCGGCTCGATGCTGGCCGGAGGCGGCGCTGCCTATCAGGGCATCTTCCGCAACCCGCTGGCCGATCCCTACCTGCTGGGGGTCGCCGCGGGCGGTGGACTCGGCGCCACGATCGTGATCGTCTCTGGCGGCAGCACCGCGCTGCTGCCGCCCGCCGCTTTCGCCGGCGCGGTTTGCGCGGTCGCGCTGACCTACTTGCTCGGGGCCGGTGTCGGCCGCGGCGGTGAGGCCGCTGCCGGACGCGCGGGCTCCGGTACCGGATCAATACTCCTGGCTGGGATCGCGGTTGCGGCGATGCTGACCGCCTTCCAGACCTACCTGCAGCAAGAGCACTCGCAAACGCTCGCCACCGTGTACTCCTGGATACTTGGGGGCTTGTCCGCGGCCACCTGGTCCCAGGTTTGGATGATCCTGCCGTACGTCACGGTGTCTGCGATCGCCCTGCTAGCACACCGGCGGCTGCTTGATGTGCTGCGGGTCGGCGAATATGAGGCGGCCAGCCTTGGCGTGAACGTAGCCAGGGTTCGCCTGCTGGTGGTCATCGCCGCCACGCTCGGCGTATCAGCCGCCGTCGCGGTGAGCGGGCTGATCGGGTTCGTTGGCATCATCGTCCCGCACACGGTTCGCCTGATCGCAGGCCCGAGCTACCGCATTGTGCTGCCCGTCTCCATGATCGGCGGCGCGGCCTTCCTGGTGCTGGCCGACGTCGCCGCGAGGACCGTGCAGTCGCCCGCCGAAGTGCCGATCGGAGTCATCACCGCAGTAGCCGGCGCGCCGTTCTTCCTGTTCGTGCTTCGGTCTCGTCGGGCAAGGCAGGACCTTTCATGATCAGTTTTGCCGATCTGACGGTGCGCTACGGCGATACCGTCGCGCTTAACGGCGTCAGCGAGGCAGCAGCCGACGGCGAGTGGATCGGAGTCATCGGCCCGAATGGCGCCGGCAAGACCACGCTCCTGAACGCTCTCGTGCGGCTCGTGCCTTCCAGCGGGACCGTGACGATCTGCGGTCAGCCTGCCAGCCGGCTCAACCGTCGCGAACTGGCCCGGCTCATCGCCTACGTGCCGCAGCGTCCGCTGCTGCCGCCGGACATGACGGTTTCCAACTACGTTCTTCTCGGCCGCACGGCGCACATCGGCTACCTCCGCATGGAGAAGGCCAGCGACAGGCAGGTCTGCGCGGACATCATGGACCAGCTTGACCTTGGCCACATGGCTGACCGCACACTGCGGGCGATGTCCGGCGGAGAGCTGCAGCGCCTGGTGCTGGCGAGAGCGCTGGCCCAGCAGGCGCCAGTGCTGCTGCTCGACGAGCCGACCAGCGCTCTCGACCTGGGCCGCAGGATGGAGGCGCTCGAGATCATCGATGAGATCCGCCGCGAACGCGGCCTCACTGTGCTTTCGGCGATCCACGACCTGACCCTTGCCGGGCAATTCGGCGATCGGCTGATCCTGCTTGCAGGCGGCCGGATTGCAGCGGCTGGCCCGGCCGAGTCGGTGCTGGCTGACCAACTGCTCGCCGCCCACTTTGGCGCCGGTGTCCAAGTGGTGACGACCGAGACTGGCGACCTTGCCGTCATTTCTCGCCGGCTACCTCGCGGAACGAGGGTCCCGTAGCTATCTCGTCGTCTACCCCGCGGAGCCAGGGTCCCGTAGCTATCTCGCCGTCTACCCCCCGGAGCCAGGGTCCCGTAGCTATCTCGTCGTCTACCCCGTGGAGCCAGGGTCCCGTAGCTATCTCGCCGGGCGACGATCGGCGGCGTCGCCGCGCCCACTCCCGATCGATCCCGATCCCGGTCCCGGTCCCGTGTCCTCGGGCTCGTCCTGTTTGCGATGTTCCGCGCATCCCGCTTCTGACGGGCAACCCAGCGTCGAGACAGTGCTCCGGCGGTCAGGATGGTCTGGGGACTGGTGCTTTCGGCTGCGTGTTCGACTTTTCATCGATTCGGTTCAATTCGTGTCCGTCTTGTTCGGTTTTGGCCGAGCAGAATCGATGAAATGTGCGGATGCTAGAACTGCTATATCACTATAAACCAGACGAAGGGTACCGATCGCCGCGCTGGTCAGCGGTTCGAACCGGCAGTTCCGGCCCGCGGGCATTGCGCGGGGCGACGCGAGCCTCGGCGGGCGGGCATTGCACCGCACGACGCGAGCTTGGTCCGCTGGCCATGCGGCCATCGACGTGAGCCCCGCCCCCCGGGCAATGCGGCGCACGAGGTGAGGCTCTGCGGGCACTGAGCGACCAAGCCGGGTTGCGATCCGCCCTCCTAAGCGGACCTTGCGTGCGCCACGATCCGCCCTCCTGAGCGGGCCTTGCGTGCGCCACCAGATGAGATATATCTTGTTGCTCGGCCGCTAAAGATATATA
>JASIBJ010000264.1 GCA_030045215.1 Streptosporangiaceae bacterium
CTATGCCGGAGACAAGGAGCCAGCCAACGCGACGGTCCGCGAAATCGAAAGCCACGGGCGTCGGGGCACGGCATATGAGGCTGACATTGCCGACGAGAAGATGGTGTCTGAGCTTTTCAACGCCCTCGAGGACCGCTTCGGGCATGTCAACGTTGTGGTCCACACGGCCGGCATTAACCGCCCAGGTCCGCTAGTCGATCTTGACCTGGCCGACTTCGATGCGATTCACCGCGTGAATGTCCGCGGCACGTTCGTCGTTGATCAGCAGGCCGCCCGCCGTATTCGCGACGGCGGATCCATAGTCAACGTCTCGTCGAGCATGGTACGGGCCGCCCCGCCCGAACTGAGTGCCTACGCGGCTACCAAGTCCGCCGTCGACACACTGACCCGCATCCTGGCGAAAGAACTGCGCGGCCGCGACATAACTGTCAACGCGGTGGCGCCGGGCCCGACCGCAACTCCGGCGTTTCTGGCTAGCACGCCAGCCGAGGAGCAGAAGCAGCTGGCAGCCTTGCCGCCACTGGAACGTCTCGGTCGGCCCGAGGACATAGCTGGCGTGGTTTCCTTCCTGGTCGGGCCCAGCGGCAGATGGGTAAACGGCCAGGTGGTCTACGCGAACGGCGGATTCGTCTGATCCATGAACCACAACCACTACGATGTCCTCGTCGTCGGCAGCGGGCCCGGCGGCGCAACGACCGCAGCTCGCGTAGCCGAGACCGGCAAGCGTGTTCTACTGCTCGAGCGGGGCGACTTCCTGCCGCGCGAGCGAGACAACTGGGACTCCCAGGCGGTGTTCGGTGCCGGGAAATACACCGCCGACGAGACGTTCTACGACCTCCATGACCGCCCGTTCCGGCCCGAGCTGCACTACTACGTGGGGGGCAACTCGAAGGTCTACGGGGCGGCGCTGCTCCGGCTGCTGCCGGCAGACTTCGGCGAGGTCCAGCATCCGAACGGCCGAGCGCCAGCCTGGCCGCTGACGTACGAGGACATGGAGCCCTACTACGCGAGGGCCGAGCACCTGTTCTGGGTGCACGGCAAGCACGGAGAGGATCCGTTCGCCGGCCAATCGAGCCAGGACTACAAGTACCCGCCCGTCCAGCACGAGCCTCGGATTCAGCAGCTGTCCGACGGGCTGGAGAAGCTCGGCCTGCACCCGTTCCACTTGCCGCTCGGCGTGCAGCTCAGCCAGGACTCCCAGGGCCAGCCAACCCGGGACTCGGCGTGCATACGGTGCGATCGCATCGACGGATTCCCCTGCCTGGTCGGCGCCAAAGCCGACGCCGAGCGCGCGGTGATCCGCCCGGCCCTCGCGGCGCACCCCAACCTGACGTTGATGACGAAGACTACAGTCGACCACCTCATCACTGAGGCGACCGGGCACTCCGTCGCCGGCGTCGCGGTCACCCTTCCGGACGGCTCCCCGGACGTGCTGACGGCCGACATTGTCGTGCTGTCCGCGGGAGCCATACTGTCGGCTGCCCTGCTGCTGAAATCGGCAAACGACAGGCATCCGCGAGGTCTCGCGAACTCGTCCGACCTGGTCGGCCGCAACTATATGCGGCACAACAACCTCGCCCTGATCGCCTTTTCGCGAGAGCCCAACCCGACGGTCTTCCAGAAAACCTTGTCGCTCAACGACTTCTACGGCGGAGGGCAGCACGGCGAGTACCCGATGGGTAACGTGCAGATGCTGGGGAAGTCTGACGATTGGCAAATCAAGGGAGCCGCACCCCACGGTCTCGGCGCGGCTCCGTCTGCTCCCTTTGGTGGCGTCGCCAGGCATTCTCTCGACTTCTGGCTGTCCACGGAGGACATCCCGCTGGCCGACAGCAGAGTTACGCTGCGCCCGGACGGCGCGATCCGGCTGGCTCTGCAGCCCGGCAACAACACCGACGCGCTGACCCGGCTGCGCAGGACCTTCCAGGGGAAACTGAAAGAACTTGGCATGGTGGAAATGACCTTCGTCCGGAGCCTCTACCTGCACAAGGCTTTCGACGCGGCGGCGACGGCACACCAGGCAGGCACGGCCAGATTCGGCATCGACCCCGCGACCTCTGTCCTCGACGTGAACTGCAGGGCTCACGACCTGGACAACCTCTACGTCGTGGACGGCAGCTTCATGCCCTCGATCGGGGCCGTGAACCCCACGCTGACGATCATCGCGAATGCGCTCCGCGTGGGGGATCACATAGCTGCGCGTACCGGAACCGCAGGTCAGCTGGAGCGATCGGCCTTCGCCGCGCAGTCTTCGCCTTCCCGGCGCAACCCCTAGGGCATCGGCGGCTATGGCGAAGATCGAAGATTACGCCCTGCTGGGAGACCTGCACACCGCGGCGCTGGTCAGCATGGCGGGATCGGTCGACTGGCTTTGCCTGCCCCGTTTCGACTCACCCGCCGCTTTCGCTGCTCTCCTCCACGATGACCAGGCCGGACACTGGACACTCGCCCCCGCGGCTGCCAGCAAGCGCGCGAGCCGGCGCTACGCAGGCGAGACCCTGGTGCTCGAGACGGACTGGGAAACCGGCGACGGCACCATCCGGATCATCGACTTCATGCCGCCCAGGGCGCGCACCCCGCACCTCATCCGCATTGCGGTCGGCCTCAGCGGCGTAGTGGCGATGCGATCAACGCTGCGGCTGCGCTTCGACTACGGTCGTGTCGTTCCATGGGTCAGAGCCGATGGCAACCAAGTCCACGCCATCGCCGGTCCCGACCTTGTCCGGCTGATCTCTGCCGTTCCGCTGCGAGGAGACCACTGGGAGACGCGCGCCGATTTCATCGTGCGCGCGGGCGACCGGATTCCGTTCACCCTGTCGTGGGCACCCAGCCATGACCCTGACATGGAGCACGCGGATCCCGAGCAGGCCCTTGCGGCGACGACAGGGTTCTGGACCGGATGGACCGCTGGAGCAGCCTACGAGAAGGGGCCGTACAGCGCCGCCATCAATAGGTCACTCATCACCCTCAAGGCGCTGACCTACCAGCCCACGGGCGGCATCGTCGCGGCGGCCACCACGTCGCTGCCCGAAGAGCTCGGAGGCGTCCGTAACTGGGACTACCGGTACTGCTGGCTTCGCGATGCCACCTATACCCTCCAGGCTTTGCTGGCGGCCGGGTTCAGATCCGAGGCCAGTGCGTGGCGAGACTGGCTGGTCCGGTCCATCGCGGGCCAGCCCGATGCACTCCAAATCCTGTACAGCATCGACGGAACACGGCGCCTGCCGGAGGCTGAGTTGGGCTGGCTCGCTGGCTACGAAGGCAGCAGCCCGGTCCGTACCGGCAATGCCGCCTCCGAGCAGGTACAGCTCGATGTCTGGGGTGAGACGCTAGACGCGCTGTTCCTCGCTCGGCAGGCTGGTCTTCCTCCTGACCGCGATGCCTGGGCCCTGCAGGTCGAGCTGATGAATCATCTCGAGTCAGCCTGGCACGATCCCGACAACGGACTGTGGGAGGTGCGCGGCGAGCGCCAGCACTTCACGCACTCCAAGATCATGGCGTGGGTAGCGGCTGACCGGATGGCGCGCTCGGTCCGCATGCACGGCCTCCCCGGCCCGGCGCTGCGATGGGAACAGCTGCGGGATCAGATTCACCACGACGTGGTCACCCGCGCATTCGACCCCAGGCGCAACACCTTCACCCAGGCGTACGGGTCCGCCGCCCTGGACGCCAGCCTCCTGCTGATCCCCCGGGTCGGGTTCCTGCCCGCCACCGACCCGCGCGTGCTGGGCACGATCAGCGCGATCCGGCGCGAGCTGGCCGAAGACGGCCTCGTCCGGCGGTATCAGACCAGCCAAACCGACGACGGCCTGACCGGCAGCGAAGGCCTATTCATCGCCTGCTCGTTCTGGCTGGTGGACGCCTTGCACGCGGCCGGGCAGCAGCGACCGGCGATCGAGCTGTTCGAGCGCCTGCTCCGGCTGCGCAACGACGTCGGCCTGCTGAGCGAGGAATGGGACCCGGTGGCGCAACGCCAACTAGGCAACACGCCCCAGGCGTTCAGCCACTTCGGGCTGGTCGTCAGCGGCGTCCAGCTGCACATGCAGGGTCCGGCTCGTAGCGACGACCCGATGGCGCGGTGAGAGGCATGCACGCCGCCTGGATCGAGCGGATCGCCATGATCGTCTCCGATGTTGACCGGGCAGAAGATGACTACGTCACCACCTTCGGGTGCGCTGTCGAACAACGTGACGTGATCGAGCGCTCACTCACGAGCGTGCTCGGCATCCCGGAGGCGAGC
>JASIBJ010000265.1 GCA_030045215.1 Streptosporangiaceae bacterium
TGGCCGGGCGGGCGGGCGCGGGGCGACGGCGCGACCCCGCCCCGTCGTCGGGTTCGCCATCCCCGGCCGAGCCGCTGAAGGCCGAGCTGAGGGTCCGCAGCGCGCTTGTCACCTCGCTCGGGATCATCCAGACGGTGTTGCCGGGACCGTTCGCGATCTGCGGCAGGGTCTGCAGGTACTGGTAGGCCAGCAGTTTCGGGTCGGGATCGTTCTCATGAATCGACTGGAATATCGTCGCGATGGCCTGGCCCTGCCCTTCGGCCCGCAGGATCGAGCTCTGCCTCTCGCCCTCCGCCCGCAGGATCGCGCTCTGCTTCTCCCCCTCGGCGGTCAGGATCTGCGACTGTCGCACGCCTTCGGCGGTCAGGATCGCGGCCCGCTTCTCGCGCTCGGCCCGCATCTGCTTTTCCATCGCGTCCTTGACCGTCTGCGGCGGGTCGATGGCCCTGATCTCGACCCTGGTCACCCGGATCCCCCACTTGCCTGACGCGTCGTCGAGCACGCCGCGCAGCATCGTGTTGATCTTGTCGCGGGAGGTCAGCGTCTGCTCCAGGTCCATCGAGCCGATCACGCTCCGCAGCATCGTCGCAGTGAGCTGCTCGATCGCCTGGATGTAGTTGACGATCTCGTAGTCGGCGGCCCTGGGGTCAGTAACCTGGAAGAACAGCACGGTATCGATGCTGACCACGAGGTTGTCCTCGGTGATGACCCGCTGCCCGGTGAAGGACACCACCTGCTCCCGCAGGTCGATCAGCGGCTTGACCCGGTCGATGAACGGAACGATCCAGTTCATCCCCGGCTCGAGAGTCTTGGTGTACCGGCCGAACCGTTCCACGTTGCGAGCCCGCGCCTGCGGCACGATGCGGATCGTACGGACCGTGAGCAAGACGATCAGGAGGATGACGACTCCGACAACGATGCCGACCAACTCAATCATGTGTTACTCCCGCGGATACACGAGGGCGGTCGCGCCCTCGATCTGCATAACGTCGACGGTCTTGCCCGGCGGGATGACTAGCGTCTCGTCGTAGGAGCGCGCCGACCACACCTCGCCGCCGATCCTGACCTTGCCGGCGTGCTCGGTCACTTCCTCGAGCACGTAAGCCGACCGTCCGACCAGCGCCGCGGTCCCGGTGCGCAGCAGGGGCGGCTGGCGGATATGCCGGAGCGCGAACGGGCGGGCTATGCCGAGGCCGAGGCCCGAGGCGACCACGAACGCGCCGAACTGCAGCGCCGCGTCGCCACCGAGCGCGCCGGTCCCCGCGGCCACCAGGGCACCGATCGCGACGAGCCCGAAGGCCAGCGTCGTGGTCATGATCTCTGCGAAGCCAAGTACAGCCGCGATGATCAGCCAGATAATCCAGATACCCACCGCGACGCTCCGAAGTTAACTTGACCGTCACTTTGACAGTAGTCCTTGCCGGCCTTCCGCGCATTACCGCCGAAGCGCGATCTTGGCCGGCTTCACACGATCGTTAGGAACGGGGAGGATGGAACCTACTCGCGTGCCGGGGAGGGTTAGACGATGTCCGTTACAGCCGAATTGTCGTATAGCCACGGCGCCAGCCCGGATCGGCTGCTCGGCGAGACTATTGGCGACAACCTCCGGCGGATGGCCGCCGCGCACGGCAGCTCCGAGGCTCTCGTCGACGTGCCCAGCGGGCGGCGCTGGACGTATGCGCAACTGGACGCTGACACCGACGAGGTGGCGAGCGGCCTGATCGCCGCCGGCGTGGGTCGGGGCGACCGGGTCGGCATCTGGGCGCCGAACTGCGCCGAATGGGTGCTGCTGCAATACGGCACGGCGAAGATGGGCGCGATCCTGGTCAACATCAACCCGGCCTACCGCAGCCACGAGCTGGGTTACGTGCTGCGCCAGGCCGGAATCTCGCTGCTCGTCAGCGCGCAGAGCTTCAGGGCCAGCGACTACCGCGCCATGATCGGGGCGGTCCGCGGCGAACTGCCCGCGCTGGAGCGCATCGTTTACATCGGCACGCCGGACTGGGATGCGCTCGTTGCCTCCGGCGCCGCGGTCGACGATGCCGCCTTGGCCGAACGAGGGGCGTCTCTGGCATTCGACGACCCGATCAACATCCAGTACACCAGCGGAACGACCGGGTTCCCGAAGGGTGCGACCCTGTCGCACCACAACATCCTGAACAACGGATTCTTCATCGGGGAGGGCTGCCGGTATACCGCCGCCGACCGGGTGTGCATTCCTGTTCCCTTCTATCACTGCTTCGGGATGGTGCTCGGCAATCTGGCGTGTACCACCCATGGCGCCTGCATCGTTATCCCGGCGTCCGGCTTCGACCCGGCCCTGACCCTGGCCGCGGTGCAGGCCGAGAAGTGCACCTCGTTGTATGGCGTGCCGACGATGTTCATCGCCGAGCTGGCGCTGCCTGACTTCGCGGCCTATGACCTCTCGTCGCTGCGCACCGGGATCATGGCCGGCTCGCCGTGCCCGGTCGAGGTGATGAAACGCGTGGTCAGCGAGATGCACATGGAAGAGGTGACGATCTGCTACGGCATGACCGAGACCTCGCCGGTATCAACGCAGACCCGCGCGGACGACGACATGGAGCGGCGGGTGTCCACTGTCGGCCGCGTCCACCCGCACGTGGAAATCAAGGTCATCGATCCCGAGACCGGGCTCGTGCTACCGCGCGGCTCGAACGGTGAACTATGCACCCGCGGCTACCCCGTCATGCTCGGCTACTGGAACGAGCCGGAGAAGACGGCCGAGGCAATCGACGCCGCCCGGTGGATGCACACCGGGGATCTCGCGGTGATGGACGAGGCTGGTTACCTCAATATCGTCGGGCGAATCAAGGACATGGTGATCCGGGGCGGCGAGAACATCTACCCGCGCGAGATCGAGGAGTTCCTCTACTCCCACCCGGACATCGAGGACGTCCAGGTGATCGGCGTGCCGGACGCGAAGTACGGCGAGGAACTGTGCGCGTGGGTCAAGCTGCGGCCCGGCAGTCAGCTGACGACGGAGCAGGTTCGGGAGTTCTGCGCCGGCAAGATCGCGCACTACAAGGTGCCGCGGTACGTCAGGGTCACGGAGGAGTTCCCGATGACCGTGACCGGCAAGGTACAGAAGTTCAAGATGCGCGAGACGTCGATCACCGAACTCGGGCTGGTGTCGGCCAGTCAGGTCGAGACCGCCTAGAGATCCTGTCGCTCAGGCGACAGTAACGGGCAGTTCGCTGTCGTTCCGCGGCCGCACCAACAACACTGAAGCCGCAGCTGCTGTCGCTAGAGCTACAGCATGTGCGCACCTAGTGTTGTTAGCCGAGGGCGGCAGCACCCGACTGAAGGGCCCGCCGCGAGGCGAACGTGGCTACTTGACGTCGAGCGAGATCTCGGTGCCGGCGAGCGCCTTGCTCACCGGGCAGGCTGCCTTGGCCTCGGCCGCGATCCGGGCAAAGTCCTCCGGCGTGACGCCC
>JASIBJ010000266.1 GCA_030045215.1 Streptosporangiaceae bacterium
GCATCGATCTTGGCCTGGTAATTGGCAGCATCTACGAAGGCGCCGCGGATCACAGCGGCCACGCCGAGCCGCGTGCTCGGCGTCTTCTTCTGCTCGCCGTAGACCCGCTTCGGGTTCTCGCCGAGTGCCGACTTGAGGCCGGCCGGGGCGCGCAGCAGCATCTCGTCCACGGTCCGGCCCCAGCACTTAAGCGCGCATGTCTGACCGCCGATCGGGTTGCCGGAGCCAGGGTTCACGTTCACCGCGAGCACTCCCCCGCCGACGGCGTCCCTGAAGCCCAGATCGGCAGGGTTAATCGCGTCCAGCGCCCGGACGTTCGCCGTCACCGGATCGGTCATCTCATTGGTGTCCGAGCCTGCCCAGCCCTCGGCCTCCTCGTGTACGCCGACGTGACCATGCGCCTCGATGAAGCCTGGCAGGACCCACGAGCCCGCCGCGTCGATCACCTGAGCGCCGTCCGGCACCTTGACCTCTGCGCCGACGGCTGCGATCTTGCCGTCGGCCACCAGCACGGTGCCGTTGTCGATGGGCTCGCTGCTGATCGGAACTACCCGGCCGCCGGTGATGGCCACTGCGCTGTTGCTCATCAGGTCTCCTTACCAGGGTCGGCGAGGACCGGCCCGTTCCGTTGCAGGCTGCAGCCACCACCTTAACGGGACATTTCCCGGCATGCTCGCGCGGGGACGGGAGGTTCCCAGGTCAGGAACCGTCGTCGCCGCGCTCCGGGCAGGCACTACGGTGGCTGCAGGCTGAGCTGGGGCGCACATGAGGGAGCGAGGATATGAGCGCGGCGTTCGAGCACGAGGTCAGGGTGCGGTGGCGCGACACTGACGCCCTGGGCCACGTCAATAACGCGGTGTTCATGACCTATCTCGAGGAGGCCAGGGACGCCTTCTACGCAGCCGTGGTCGGCCGCGATCCGATCTACGTGGTGGTCCGGATAGAGGCCGAATTCCTGGCCGAGATCCGGTACGAAGACCGCCTGGTGACGGTTCGGATAGAGGTCGAGCACCTTGGCACGACCAGCTTGACCACACGGGAGACGATCTTGACCGGGGCGCAGGAAGTGGCGGCGAAAGCCCGAGTCGTGACCGTCCGGTGGGACGAGGCGAGCCGCAAGCCGGTCCCGTTTACGCCGGTGGAGCGTGCGCGCGTAGCCGCGGCCAAGGGCTGACCGCGGAGACTGGCCGCAGCGGGTTCGCCATTACGGGCGTGAACTGGCATCAGGCAAAGGCGAACTGCTCGATCAGCCGCGTGAGCGCGAGTGGCTGATCGCTCTGAACCGCGTGTCCGGCCTCGGGGACGACCTCCACCCGCAAGCCCGGCTGCGCCTCGCGGAACCGGTCCGCGTCGGCGTCGCGGACGAACCCAGAGTCCGCCCCGCGCACAAGCATGACCGGCACGCTGATCGCCGCCACGTCGTCCCACAGCGCGGTGAAGTCCGTGACCGCCTGCGGGCGGCCGAACAGATCGTGGCGCCACGTCCACCGGCCGTCCGGCTGCTGGACCGAGTTATGCCGCACGCCTCGCTGCACCGCAGACCGCGGCCGCCGCGGGCTGGCAGCCGCTGCCGCGTCCACCATCGCGTCGAACGTGTCGTACACGGGCGGTCCTGACAGCAACGCCACCGCGCCTCGGTTGGCCGGGCTGAGTTGCCCGACTGGTTCGTGCACCTGCGGGGTCACGTCGACGATAACGAGCCTGCGGACAAGGTCGGGGCGCACTGCGGCGAGCCGGATCGCGGTTGCGCCGCCGAGGGACATGCCCACCACGACGAGGCCGCGGCCGGGCCAGCGACCGTGGAGCTGATCGAGCACCGTGGCGACCGCCTCGGCGTTGCGCCACGGTCCGTAGTTCCGGTCGGCGCGCCGGCCGGAGTGTCCGTGGCCGGGCAGGTCGATCGCGATCACCGGGCGGCCGAGCGCCAGCGCCACCGTGTCCCAGGTGTGGGCATTCTGCCCGCCGCCGTGCAGCAGCGCGAGCTCGGGCAGGGTGCCACGCCAGACGATCGCACTGATCTCCTGACCGGGCCCGACCGTGAACGTCCGACGGACGACCGGCGGGCGCGCACCGAACGGCAGGCCGGCCTCGGCCGCGTTATCTGCCAGCAGGCCGAACTCGTCGTAATCAACCGCCCCAGTCATGCGCAGTACCTCCGCCGGCTAGCTGAGCCAGCCCGCCACCGTCTCGATGTCGCCCATGCCGTTCGGGCCGACCGGCTGCACATTGAGGATAGTCACGCCCGATTCGCGGTAGGCGGCGATCTGGTCGCGGACAAAGCTCTCAGAGCCCACCAGGGACGTGCCCACGACGAGCTCGTCAGGTACCAGGGCGGCTGCTTCCTCCTTCCGGCCGGCCAGGTAGGCGTCCTGGATCTGATCGGCCTCCCGCTCGAACCCATAGCGCCTGAGGACGTCGTTGTAGAAGTTCCGCCCGCGCGCGCCCATGCCGCCAAAGTACAGCGCCAGCACCGGCCGGGCCCGCTCTCGGAGGTGCTCGACGTCGTCGCCGATGGCCAGCAGCCCCCCGGCGACAACCTCCAGCGGGGCGAGACCCTCCTCGCGGCGGGCCCGGCCGGCGGCTAGTGGCTCGCCCCACACGCGCGCCGCTCGCTCGGGCCAGTAGTGCAGCGGCAGCCAGCCGTCGGCGATGGCGGCGGTCAGCTCCACGTTCTTCGGTCCGAGGGAGGCGATATAGACGGGGATGCGCTCGCGGATCGGATGATCGATCAGCTTGAGCGGCTTGCCCAGGCCGGTTCCCTGCTCGGCGGGCAGCGGGATCTGGTACCGGGAACCGTAGTGCTCGAGCCGGTCTCGCCGCCAGACCGAGCGGCAGATCTCGATGATCTCCGCCGTGCGCGCCAGCGGTGCGTCGTAGGGCACGCCGTGGAATCCCTCGATCACCTGCGGGCCAGACGCGCCGATGCCGAGAATGAACCGGCCACCCGACAGCCGGTCCAGCCCGACTGCCGTCATCGCGAGCACGGAGGGCGTCCTGGTGTACAGCGGCAGGATCGACGACCCGAGCTGCGCCCAGCGCGTCACCGCGGCCAGAAACCCCAGGGCCGACACCGCGTCGGCGGTGTAGGCCTCGCCGACCCACAGGTACTCGACACCGGCGTCTTCGAGCCGCCGCGCCTGCCCGGTAAAGGATTCGCGGTTATCCCGCATGCCGACGACGGCGCCAAGCTTCACGGCCGGTACCTCCGTGCTGTGCTGTTCCGCGAGATTGAGGCTAGTGTTCAGCCGCGCGGACCGCCATGCCCGGATCTGCGGCGGCTTGGCCGGGCATGCCGCGGGAGATCTGGCCGGCCGCAGCCGGGCAGATCTCCCGTTGGGTGCCGGACGCGCTAACGCCGGGCGGGCACCCGGTCAGGCTCGGCGACCTCCTGGCCGGTCTGCGCCAGTTCCGCGGCCTCCGGGGCGGCGACGGCCGGCCGGGCGCGGTCCTGCACAAAGCTGCGGAGGGCGACGTAGCCGATGATCGCGCCGGCTGCCAGCAGGACAACCGTGACGAGCAGCCCGTCGTGGTAGCCGTCAAGGAACGCGGCGCTCGCGCTAGCGCCCTGGTGCAGCGCGCTGCCTTGACGCGAGCGGAGCACCGCGCCGATCACCGTGATGCCGAGCAGCCCGGCGAGCTCCCGCGACGCATTCAGCAGCGCAGAGGCTACCCCCGTCCGCTCGGGCGGCATCGAGTGCAGGACCGCGCTGGTAACCGGCACGTTCATCAGGCCGGCGCCGGAGCCGAAGACCACGAAGCCGGGCATCAGGGTCGCGAACGTCGCGCCGCCGCCAAGCCTGGCGAACAGGTAGAGCCCGACCGCCATGACCGCCATGCCCAGCCCCACGGTCCGGTGCGTGCCGATGAGCCGCACCACCCGCGAGGCGAGGGAGGCGGACGCGGCCACGCTGATCGCCAGCGGCACGAATGCCAGGCCCGCCTTCGTCGGCGAGAAACCCAGGATCGTCTGCAGGTAGATCGAGGTGAAGAAGTAGATGCCGAGGATTCCGAACGCCCACAGCATGATCACCGCCGAACCGCCGCTGAACACGCGGGAGCGGAACAGGCGCGTGTCCACCATCGGGTTCTCGGTTCGGGACTCGATCAGGAGGAACGCGGCGGCGCCCACGGCCGCGACCCCGAACGCCGTCATAATCAGGCCAGACGTCCAGCCCTTGTCGTGACCCTCGATCAGAGCGTAGGTGAGCGCGAACAGCGCGACCGCCGAGCTGACGAGGCCGGGAATGTCCAGCCTCCGGGTGGCGGAGTCATCTCGTGACTCGACGATGGTCCGAGTGCCGATCGCAGCGGTGACGACGCCAATCGGCACGTTGATGAAGAAGATCCAGCCCCAGTGGTAGTGCTGGCTGATGTAGCCGCCGATCAGCGGCCCGAATGCGATGGCCAACGCGCCGATGGCGGTCCAGGTGCCGATGGCGCTTGTGCGTTCCCTCGAGTCGGTGAAGGTGGCCATGATGATCGCCAGCGTTGTGGGGACCAGCAGCGCGGCCCCGAGTCCCTGCACCAGCCGGGCGGCGATCAGTTCGGTTCCGCTCCCGGACAGGCCGGCCGCGAATGACGCGAGCGTGAAGACCGACAGGCCGAGCAGGAACAGCCGCCGGCGGCCGTACAGGTCAGCCATCCGCCCGCCGAACAGCATCAGGCTGGCGAACACCAGGACATAGCTGCTGACCACCCACTCCAGGCCCGCGATCGACAGATGCAAGTTTCGCTGGATTGTCGGGATTGCAACGTTAGTCACGTTGTTGTCGAGGTAGGTCATGAAGGTGGCCAGGCTCACCGCCACCAAGATCCACCAGCGTCTCTGCATGCCTGCTGCCCTCCGAGCTTTGCATGTACCCTGTCCTTGTACGTAGGACATGTACGTTGCACCTATACGATGTACATGACTAGCACAGTCTTACTTGTACGACGTATAGTTGTCAACTGTTATGGATGCAGCGCAGACAGATGAGTCGCAGCGACCGCGGCTGAGCAAGGCCGCCGTCGTCGAGCGAGGCCTTGCCCTGGCCGACGCCGAGGGCCTGGAAGCCGTGACAATCCGGCGCCTGGCCACCGAACTCGGCGTAACGCCCATGGCCCTTTACTGGCACTTCCGCAGCAAGGACGAGTTGCTGACCGGGCTGGCGGACAGGATCTGGGCCGAGATCGACGTGCACATCGAGGCCGGGGCCGACTGGTCAGCCCAGCTGCGCAGCATCATGGAGTCGCTCGTCCACGTGCTGCGCATCCACCCGAGCGCCTCCCAGCTGCTGATCTCGGGGGAGAAACGCGCGAGCGAGGCCGCGCTGGTCGCCACCGAGAGAACGCTGGAGATCCTCAAGCGTGGTGGTTTCGACCCTGAGCACGCGGCCGTGATCGCCCGCAGCGGGCTGTTCACCGGCCTCATGCTCGTGCTGAGCGAGCCGGGCAACGAGCCGGGGGTGGGCGCGGACGAAAAGGTCGAGCACATGCGGCAGAGCCGGGTGCGCCTGGCACTGCTGCCGCCCGACCGCTTCCCCCGAGTGGTCGAGGCGGCAGGGCCGCTGACCGACAGCGATAACCCCGAGTTTCACTACCAGGTGGGCATCGATCTGTTCATCGCCGGCGTGCGGGCACTGGCGCCGCGCTAGAAGCGACCGATCGGTCCGAGCACCGCAGGCACCGCGACTCAGCCGATGAAGTCGTCGACCACGGCGGCGAGATGTGGCGACGTCGCGATGTTGTAGTGGGTGAGGCCGGGCAGGATCGCCAGCCGCATCGGTGTCGGCAGTGACCCGTCCCAGCCCGCGTCCTTGAGGCCGCCGCCGAGCAGCGCGTAGAACTCCGCCGCGTGCCTGGGCGGAATGCTGTCGGCGTCGCCGTAGACCAGCAGCGTCGGGCTGGTGATAGCGCGGACCTCGTCGCTCCAGTCGTACGGGCGGCGCACCAGGTCTCCGGTCTTGTCCATCAGCGCCGGGAAGCCGTCAGGATCTGGCGCGACCGCCGACCAGGCCGCGTACATCGGTGAGTGCCGCATCTGCTCGAAGCCGGCGCTGCTCATCTGGTCGAACCCGGCAATGACTTCCGGGTACCAGTCGTCGCGCCGGCATGGAATCGACACCAGCGCCAGCCGCCGCACGCGATCGGGATGCTGGATGGCGCAGCGCAGGCTGGCATTGGCGCCGAGCGAGAAACCGAACAGGTCGGCTTGCCGGAGCCCGAGCTTGTCGATCAGGCCGGCGATGTCGTCGCCAAAGGTTTCATAGCGGAACGAGCGGTCGACGTCGCGCGTGTGCCCATGACCCTGCAACTCGATCGCGATGACCCTACGGCGCCGCGCAAGCCGGTCGAGCACATCGCCGAACATCGTGGTGAGCCCGTAGCCGCCATGAGTCACGATCAACGGCACCCCTCCGTCGCCGCGGCTCTCGGTATACATGTTCACGCCGTTGACTGCAACGTACGCGGTCGTGGGCTGGCTAGTCATCCTGCGCTCCTCCCTGAGCTCCGGCGGCGCGGTCGCCTCCACCATGAAACGCGCGGCCGGCGGCGGACTCATCGCTCGCGGCCTGCGGCACACTGAATCCATGGACGCGGACGTCGTGGTCATCGGGGCGGGCGCGCTCGGCCTCAGCACCGCCTTGCACGCGGCGCTGGCCGGCTGGTCGGTGACGATTATCGAGCGGGATACCGCGGGCTCGCAGGCTTCCGGGCGAGCGGCCGGCCTGTTCAAGTCCGTGCAGGCCGATGAGTTGCGCACGGTCCTGGCGAGGCGGAGTATCGCGCGGGCACGCAGCTTCGAGCACTGGGCGGGCGCTCCGCTGGCGGTGGCGAGCTCGGGCAGCTACCTGATCGCGCGGGCCGGCGCGCACAAGCAGTACCTCCGGCGGGAGCAGCGGCAGTCCCGGTCCCGGGGCGTCGACGTGCGCGAGGCCGCCCCGCCCGCGCTGTCCTACTATCACGGCGACGGCGGCGAGCTGGCGCTGTGGTGCCCGGAGGACATCTACATCGAGGAGCCCGCCGACCTGGTGCGCGCGTACGTGGCCGCCAGCGAGCTCCACGGCGTCCGGCTGCTTGAGCACGAGGCCGCGATCGGCATCACGCTGTCAGGCGGCCGCGTGAGCGGTGTTGAGACCACACGCAGGACGATGACGACGCGGGTCGTTGTGGACGCGGCGGGAGCGTGGGCCCGCCAGGTAGCAGAGCTTGCGGGCGGGCGGGTGGCCGTCGCGCCAGTACGCCACCAGTTGCTGATTACCGAGAGGTCAGCGGACGTCGATCCGGCGGATCCGATCGTCCGGATTGTCGATGCGGCGGTGTACCTGCGACCGGCCCGCGGCGGGCTGATGGTTGGCGGGTTCGAGCCGGCGCCGCTCGCGGTCGACCCGCGGACCGAACACCCCTCATTCCGTACCGAAAACCTTGATCTCGACCTCGGCACGCTGCGCAAGCTGAGCGCACCAGTAGCGACCGCAGTGCCGCTAGCGGCCGACGCGCCCGTAGCGGAGCATCGCGGCGGGCTCTTCACGATGAGCCCGGACGGGCGGTTCCTCGCCGGGCCGCTGGCGGACGTGCCAGGCCTGTGGGTGGCAAGCGGCTGCAACGGCTCTGGCTTCTCCTCCTCGCTGGGGATCGGCGAAGCCCTGGCCGGCTGGATCTGCGCCATTCCCGGCAGGCTCGACATCAGCGCGCTCTCGCCAGGCCGGTTCGGCGCGCTCACCGACGAGGCCCTGATCGCGGACGGCATGTGGCAGTACGCGCACTACTACGATCCGGGCCCGGACGGTCAGATCTGAACGGGCGGTGAGGTCGGCGCCGGTCGGGCTGGCCAGAAGTCCGGAGTGGTTCAGGTCAAGGGCCGCCGCCGGGTACGACGGCAAGCCGGGGCCGACGGTGGCGCCCGGCCGGGCGGCGGCCACCTTCGATGACCTTTAGCGCGGGCCTGATGGGAAGCGACTGAATCCTCCCATCGAGCTTCGCCTCGAGTAGATCGAGGCCGGCTCTAATGCCCTCGTCCAGATGCCGGAGCCGGTACCAGGCTGCCGCTTGGTCCACGTCAAGATCTATTTGACGGTGGGCCAATTCGGCTACCCTGACCGACAATCCGTTCAACTCGCCGCGCAGTGCCATGAACTCCTGAGTGTCGACATCCACGGGGTCACCTGCTGTCCAGGCCTGCCTATTGGGCCTGCCTCCTCTTCAATATTTTTGTCGCCTGAGCAAGGTATCGAAAGGCGCGCCGTGGCAAAAGACCCCAAGAGAGTTATCGACTGATATTGATCCATTCAAATCAGCCCGTCGTGCAACTTGCAGCCAGCATCATGCTCGTGATCTGGCGGGTGCCTAGCCGAACCGTTCGGCCGACTCGGGCCGGGTCAGATCTCGGGCGTCTCTGGCCGGTCGATGATCCGCAGCCAGGATCCATCGGGCTGGCGCTGGCACACCTGAACGCGTCCGCCCTTGCCGTCGGCGGAGTGGGTGGAGGTCAGCGCCAGGTCGCCGTAGCAGATGCTCGGCAGCGGCTCTTCGGCCGGGAACGGCCTGGGCGCATGGGCGAGCATCTGCTCGAGCACGGCGCGGATCGCCGGGCGGCCTACGGTCGTCGATCCGGGTGGATAGGCCAGGACCGCCTCGTCGGCATAGAGGTCGGCGAGCCCGTCGGCATCACCGGCGTTGGCCCGCTGCACGAACAGCCGGGTCACGTCCTCGGGCTTGCGAGCAGTCTCACGTGTCGTCGTCATGGTTCCGGCTCCCTTCGTCTCCTTCCACCTTCGCGGACGCGACACCAGAAGTCCAAGAAATAGTTGATCTGCTGTCTATAATTGAGGCTTATGGAGTTCCGGCAGCTCGAATACCTGGTAAGCGTGGCCGAAGAGCAGAGTTTCACCCGGGCAGCTGAGAAGTTGCTGGTCAGCCAGCCGGGAGTCAGCGCTCAGATTCGGCGGCTCGAGCGCGAGCTCGGTCAGGACCTGCTCGATCGCTCCGGCCGGTCGGTGCACCTGACCGAGGTCGGGGCGGCCGTGCTGCCGTACGCGCGCGCCGCGCTCGCCGCCGTAGATGGCGTGACGCTTGCGGTCGCCGAGCTGACGGGACTGGTGCGCGGGCATGTTCGCGTCGGCACGGTCACCTCCCATGGCGTCGACCTGCCCGCCATGCTGGCGGAGTTCAACCGGAGTCATCCGCTGGTGGAGATCACGCTGTCCGAAGCGGACTCCGATCAGCTCCTCAAGGACGTATGCGCGGGTCAGCTCGACGCCGCGATCATTAGCGCGGGAATGGACGACCCGGCCGGAGTCAGCCTGCAGGTGATCGTCGATGAGCCGATCGTGGCAGCGGTCAGCCATCACCACGAGCTTGCGGCCCACGACCTCATCTCGCTCGACCTCCTCCGCGGCAGGCCGCTGATCAGCCTGCCGCGCGGCACCGGGCTGCGAGCAAGGCTCGACGAGGCATGCGCGGCGGCGGGATTCACTCCGCGAATCGCGTTCGAGGCCAGCGCGCCCGAGGTGCTCGCCGACCTGGCGGCGCAGGGGCTCGGCGCCGCGATCCTCCCCGGCCCGTTCGCCGAGTATCGCTCCGACCGGCTGCGGCCGATCTCGATCAGGCCGGAGCTGCGCGGACGGCTGGCGTTCGCATGGCGCGCCGGCGGGCCGAGCAGCCCGGCCGGGCGCGCGTTTGTGAGCCTGGCCAGGGCGACCCTGCCGGGCCGGTAACCCGTCCGGGGCAACACTGCGTCACATGAGAAGAGCCCTGTCAGCCATTCCCCCCGCGGCTGGCGGGGCTCCCTCGGTGTGTTGCGGTAGAGCGAGAGCTGCCCGATCTTGCGCGGATCCCGGGCCCCGCGCGCCAGAGCTGCTCCCGAACAGGACTGAGCCCTCAAGGCGGGCTGCTCCTGAGGGCTCTTCGCTGCGCTTGCCGCGGGCACTTCGTCAGATCAGGTCAAATTCGTGGTTGGCGGCGCCGTTCAGGAACGCAAGCCACTCACCGGCGGAGAATCGCAGGACCGGGCCGTCGGGGTCCTTGCTGTCACGGATGCCGACCCGGCCGTCCGGCAGGCTGGCGACTTCGACACAGTCGCCATTGGCATAGCTTGCTGATGCTTTCTTCCACCGGGGAGATCCGGGATTTCCTAAGGCGCATGGCTGTGGCATGGGACGTCTGGCCTTCCTGCGTGCAGCTTGATAGGCGGGAACTGCCCTGTGATGCAGGCGTGACTTGGGCGGCATCCATTCTGCTGCCATGCGGATCGGTGACCGTGGCGACTCGCCCGATGAATTGCGGGATTCTTCCCCTTTCACAGGCTGGCGTTCGAAAGCGCGACCGCGTGGGCCGCCGGCCGGCCGCGACCTGGTCGCAGGTAAAGCAGCAGCCGTGCGAGCGGCAGTGCTACGGGCGACGCCCCGTTCCGTCCGTAAGCGAGGAGGAAGCGGGTCATGTGTTCGGCAGGAACCGTACGTTGGGCGGCATCCGTCCGGGTGCGTGCATGCCGGTCAGGATAGGCGCCGCTGTGGCCGACGCAGTGCCGGCGCTGCGTTCCCAGTGGTGCCTGCCGCGCGGGCACCAGGGGTTCGCGGGCACGTTCGCGCACGGGTTGGGCATCGTCGGCAGGTTCGCGGGCAACGGCTTCAGCACTACCTTGCCGGTCACCTTCGGGTAATGGGCGCCCGGCGGGCACGCCGCCAGGCCGGTGTCGCACAGCACCTGGTCGAACAGCGGGCCGCCGGTATTGCCGGCTTTCGTGCTGGCGCCGCAGCGGGGCTGCGTCTTCTCCAGGTTGGCCGGCGCGCTGCCGTCCGGGTATCTGTTGCGGGCGAAGCAGTTCTGCGGCTCGCCGCCGAACAGGGTGATCTGGCCGAAGTCGGAATTGCTCGGGTTATGGAAGTACCCGTTGTGCCGGAACGTGTTGTGCAGCAGCGCGTCACCTTCCGGGTCCATGACGCAGCCGAACACCGGGAGCTTGTGGCCGCCGATGCCCGCGCAGGTCTGGTGCAGGCTCGGCGTGCCGGACTGCGCGTAGGGCACGAACAGCGCCCCCCAGGCACCGTTGTTCTCGATCCGGTTGTCCATGACCGTGTCGTGCCGGCCGCCCGAGATCGTCAGGCCGGTGCCGACCGGCCCGGCGGCAGCCGAGCCCGCTGCCGGGGCCATATTGTTGTTGTTGTTGTGAATGTAGTTGTGAATCAGCACCCAGCAGGACGTGGTGTGGGTGATCGGGCTGATGCGGCCGCCCAGGCAGCGGCCGTCCTGCGGGGCGGGCGGGTCGCCGATGATCTGGGTGTTGGTGTCGAGCCCGTCCTGATTGTCGTCGAACTGGGAGTTCTCGATGATGATCGTGCCGCCGGAGTTCGTGCCGGAGTAGCCAAGCGCGTTGTTCTCCATCCACATGTGGTCCATGACCACGTCACACCGGTGCCTGCAGGCGCCCACGTAAGTGCCCGAGTCGTTCATGTTGCTGGCGTACAGCTGGTTCCAGGACGCCGGGCCCGCCGAATTGCTGGCGAAGATGCCGTACTCGGCTGCTGTCGTCTCGGTGCTGAAGAACGTCGAGGTCGCG
>JASIBJ010000267.1 GCA_030045215.1 Streptosporangiaceae bacterium
GCTGAAGGCCGCCATGCCGGCCGCGGTTGCCATGGCCGTGATCTTGACGGCCCTCCTCGATGCCGTCGAGGACAACGTGCGCGGCACGGTGCGCGACATCGACTCCGAATTCCTGCACGATCTGCGGGTGGCCGTGCGCCGGACCCGGTCGGCGCTGAAGCTGGCCGGGCGCGCGCTGCCCGGTGATCTCGCGGCCCGGTACGCGCCCGAGTTCAAGTGGCTCGGGGACCTCACCACGCCGACGAGAGATCTCGACGTGTACTTGCTGGGATTTGACCAGATGGGGGCCGGCCTGGTCGCGGCGACCTGCCAGGACCTGGCCCCGTTCCGTCATTATCTCGAGCGAACCAGGACGTCGGCCCATCGTGAGCTGGCGCGAGGCCTGCGATCGGCCAGGTTCGCCCGGCTCACGAGTCAGTGGCGGGTCGACCTGGCCTCGGTGCGGGCGGTGCGAAGGCGCCCGGCCGTCGCCGAGCTGGCCGGCCAGCGGATCGCGGTCGCGCAGCGGCAGGCACTGCGCGCCGGGCAGCGCATCACCGCGGCGTCACCGGCCAGCGACCTGCACAACCTGCGCAAGCGCTGCAAGGAGCTGCGTTACCTGCTGGAGATGTTCGGATCGCTGTACGACCCGGGGCAGCGCTGGCAGGCGGTGCGCGAGCTGAAGGCCCTGCAGGACTGCCTGGGTGCCTTCCAGGATGCCGAGGTGCAGCGCGCGGAGATCCACGCGTTCGCCGACCGGATGGTGGTCGAGCGGAGCGCTCCGGCCGCGACGCTGCTGGCCATGGGCGAGATAGCGGCGGACCTGGCCCGGCGGCAGCGACAGGCCAGGATCGAGTTCGACGGCAGGTTCGCCGCGTTCGCCGGCCAGGCCAGCCAGGCACGACTGACGGCACTGACACAGGCGGCAGGCACGTGAAGATCCTCGCGACCTACAACATCAAGGGCGGCGTCGGCAAGACGGCGACCGCGGTCAACCTCGGGTTCCTGGCCGCCAGGGACGGATACCGGGTGCTGCTATGGGACCTTGACCCGCAGGGCGCGGCCAGCTTCCTGTTCCGGATCAAGCCGCGGGTCAAGGGCGGCGGCCAAGCGCTGATTCGCGGCAAGCGGCCGGTCGACGGCGCGATCAAGGGCACCGACTTCGACAACCTCGATCTGCTGCCCGCCGACTTCACCTACCGCAACCTGGACCTCATGCTGGACGAGGCCAAGCGCCCCGACCGCCGGCTAGCCAGCCTGCTCACGCCGCTGAAGCGCGAGTACGACATCGTCATACTCGACTGCCCGCCGAGCATCTCGCTGCTGTCGGAGAGCGTCCTGCACGCAGCCGACCTGCTGCTGGTACCGCTGATCCCGACCACCTTGTCGGTACGCACGCTGGACCAGCTCACCGAGTTCGTGGCCGGGTTCAACGGGCACCGGCCGCAGGTGCTCGCGTTCTTCTCGATGATCGACCGGCGGAAGCGGCTGCACACGCAGATCGCCCAGGACCTCCCGGCGCAGCGTCCGAACTTCGCTACGGCGGTGATTCCCGCGCTCTCGGTGATTGAGCAGATGTCAGTGCACCGTGCCCCGGTCGCGGTGTTCTCGCCCAGGAGCCAGGCGTCCCGGCAGTACGCGTCGCTCTGGCAGGAGGCCAGGGAGCGCCTCAAGCTCGGCAAGCCACGCTACGGCCGGTCCGGTTAGCCGAGACCGAGACCCCGCAGGAACCCGATCATCGCGTCGGTGACTTCGGCGGGTCGCTCCTGCTGGGTCCAGTGACCGCAGCCGGGCAGGATGATTGACTCGGTCAGCTTTGGCACCGCGCCGGCTAGCCCGCCGACGGGGATGAAGCCGATGACGGGGTCCTTGCTGCCCGCGATGAACAAGGCCGGCACCCGGACCGGTGCGTGCTGCCACGCGGCAGTCAGCTCCCAGTTGCGGTCCAGGTTGCGGTACCAGTTGAGCGGCCCGGTGAAGCCGGACTGCGCGTACTGCGCGACATAGGCGTCGATATCACGCTCGGTCAGCCAGGCTGGCAGCGAGGCCGGCTGCGAGCCCGCGTCAAGGAACCCGCCGCCGGCTGGGATGAGCGTCATCCCTGGCGCCTCGCCGGACAGGCTGTAGAGCACGTTGCGGAACGTGGCCTCAGGGTCGCGGCTCAGCTCCGCATCGGCGACGCCGGGCTCCTGGAAGTACACCATGTAGAAGCTTTCGCCCAGCAGCGAGCGCAGCGTCGCGATCGGCGGAGCGCTGCCGCGCGGACGGTACGGCACGCTGAGCGCGATCACTCCGCTGATCCGGTCGGGCCGGAAGAGGCCTGCGTGCCAGGCCACTGGCGCGCCCCAGTCATGCCCGGCGACGACAGCCTGCTCGGCGTCGAGCGCATCCATCAGTGCGATTACATCGCCGGTCAGGTGCAGCATCGTGTAGTCGCCGATCTGCGGTTGCCGGCCCGGTGTGTCCGGCGGTCCGGTGAGGCAGTAGCCGCGCTGATCGGGCGCGACGGCGTGGTATCCGGCCCCGGCGAGCGCCGTGAGCTGGTGGCGCCAGGAGTACCAGCTCTCCGGGAACCCGTGCAGCAATAGCACGAGCGGGCCCGTTCCGGCCTCGGCTATGTGCATGCGCAGGTCGCCCGCATGAACGTAACGGTGTGTGACGCCGGGAACCTCGCCTGCCACGTTGATGCCCGTCATGCCCGGAGGATAGCTAGCCTGCACGTAACGTGGCCGGCACTCAGCGTCATACCGAAGTCTTTATCACCAATTGGGCAGGCAATTCAGGTCACCACGGAGCATCCTGTAAACCAGGAATGCTATTCGCCCACAGGGGGGCCCGTGAGTCGTAGGGTGCTTCGGCTGGAGATTCCGGTCTTCCCGGAGCGCATGATGTTCCGCGTCCACGATCCTGTCGCGGATCCGGATGCTCCAGACGCGCCGGCGCCGCCGATCGATGCGCTCATCAGCACGAGCCGCGACCAGCTCATCGTCGCCTGCGCGCAGCAGCACCTCGGCGTGCAGCTGACGGTCGAGGAGTGGGATGACGCTCCGCCGCCGTTTAGTGACGGCTACGAGGATGAGGCCAAGTGCGTTCTGTATCTGCGCGGTCAGCTCACCGTCGATATGGGTTCCGGCGGCAAGGCCGTGGCCGGCCTGCGGCTGTCGGGCGGAGTGGGCGACTATGGCGTTCGCATCTACACCAGGAACCGGGCGGCCGCGCTGCAGAGTTATGCCGAGCTCTTCGAGCAGCACGATGATCCGCTCAGCGACGACTTCCAGCAGGCGCGCAAGCAACTCGAGGGCATGGAGCAGTACCTGCTCCAGCTATGGCGGGAGTCGTAGCGCCATCGGCGGCGTGAGCCGCAGGGCCATCGGCGGCGTGAGCCGCAGGGCCATCGGCCCGGCCGCTAGCGCCGCGGCGCAGTCGAGTTCTTGGCGTCCCTCAATGCGCCAGAGCCCTTAGCATCCTTAGCCACGGCGGGCGTCTTGACTGCACTTCCGGTGGCGGAGTTGCTGGACCCGGCGGTCCTGGCCGAGGTGGTCCTGGATGACGGCGTCGTCCTCGCAGCGGCTGAGGGTGTGCCCCGCGGTCCCTGCCCGTTCCGCACGTGATTCGCGAACGGGCTGACCAGGAAGACCATGACCGTGACCGCGGCGATGAGCGCGAGCGCGAGAACACCGCCGATGGTCCGGGCATGGTGCATCTTGATTTGACCCGGCAGTCGCGGCTGGCCGAATGAGCCGAGACGTGCTGCGAGCCGGGGATCGTCAGCGGCGAGATTACGCTCCATCTCGTCAAGGATGCGCTGCTCATCCTGCGACAAGGCCACAGCGCCACCTCCCGGGAGATGCCTACCTCCGGGCCCTCCCCGCGCAGGCCCTTCCTTTGATTCTTTACTAGGCCTTTGCGGACGGCAAGAGGAAGCTGAGTTGCGGCTGCTAGATCGCTGGTCGCAGCGGGCCCTCGTCGGCAATCAGGGGGAAACCTGCCGTGCCGTCGTCGGCTCGAGCAGGCCTGCGAGCCGGGCCTATGTTCGTGGCAGGCCCACCCGAGGATGTCGAGGCTGCGCCCGCACCGACATCCTGTAAGTTCTCGCACTCCCTGTAAGTTCTCGGCTTTTTTGCATTCGCTTTGGCCGGTTATGTACCGCACAACTTGCAGGGAGTGTGACAACTTGCAGGGAGTCGGCCTCGCGCGGACTTCGCCGCCGGGCTGGCACGCGGCCGGGCAGGCCCGCGGCGGGGTCGCCCGCCCGGACCAACCGACGGGTGCCGGCTGACCGGGGTTAGTCGAAAAGATATTTGAGATAGTCGAACACTTATTCTAGAGTGGCCTCCATGCGCTGGGACAGTCTGCGGCTGGCGGGTGATGGCGGCCAGGACGGCGGGGCGACGCCTGCGCTGTTCGAGCGCGCCGTCGTGACGCGCACCTTCGACACCCCTGGCTTTCGCGGCATCACGTTCCACGAGGTCCACGCCAAGTCGATCATCAGCAAGGTGCCAGAGGCCTCGCGGGTACCGTTCCGCTGGACCATCAACCCGTACAGAGGATGCAGCCATGCTTGCCGCTACTGCATCGCGGGTGAGACGCCGGTCCTGATGGCCGACGGCCGCTCTCAGCCCGTCGCCGACTTGCGTCCGGGCGACGCGATCTACGGGACGGTCCGGCACGGCCACGACCGCCGTTACGTCACGACCACGGTGCTGGCGCACTGGCAGACGGTCAAGCGCGCCTACCGGGTCGCACTCGAGGATGGCACGAGCCTGATCGCGAGCGGAGATCACCGGTTTCTCAGCGGTGAAGGCTGGCGGTACGTCACCGGGACCGGGCAGAGCGCCGGTCGCAGGCCGCACCTGGCTCCCGGCAGCCAGTTGCTGGGCCCAGGCAGGTTCGCGGATGCCCTGATCGACGGAGCGGCCGTGACGAGCGACGCCGGCCTGAAGGTGACGTCGATCGAGCCGCTCGGCCTCGAGTTGCCGATGTATGACATCACCACCGGCACCGGGGATTTCATCGCCAACGGTGTGATCAGCCATAACTGCTTTGCCCGGAACACGCACACCTATCTCGACATGGACGCCGGACGTGACTTCGACTCGCAGATCGTCGTCAAGGTCAATGCGGTCGAACTGCTGCGCAAGGAACTGGCGGCACCGCGCTGGCGCGGCGAGCACATCGCGATGGGCACGAACGTCGATTGCTACCAGCGAGCCGAAGGCCGTTACCGCCTCATGCCCGGCATCATCCAGGCGCTCACGGAGGCGGCGAATCCGTTCTCGATCCTGACCAAGGGGACGCTGATACTGCGCGACGCCGAGCTGCTGGCTGCGGCGGCCGAGGTCACGGACGTTGGCCTCAACGTGTCGGTCGGTTTTGTCGATAAAGAGCTTTCTCGACTTATTGAGTCAGGAACCCCGGCGCCCGAGCGCCGGCTGGCGGCATGCGCAGAGCTGAACCGGCGCGGGCTGCGCTGTGGCGTGCTCATGGGGCCGGTGATCCCCTACCTCACCGACTCGGCCGCGGCGCTGGAGCACACGGTCAGTGAGATCGCCGCGTCTGGTGCCGTGCACGTGACCCCGATCGTGCTGCACCTGCGGCCGGGCGCGCGGGAGTGGTTTCTGAGTTGGCTGCGGGAACGCCGCCCGGACTTGGTCGTCCCCTACGCGCAGCTGTACGGGCATCGCGCCTACGCTCCGGCGGACTATCAGCGCAAGATCGCCGATCAGGTGACGGAGTTGGCGCAAAAATACGGTGTGGGCCAGACGAGCCCGGCCGGGGCGCGGCGCCTGCGGGTGACACCGCGCGGAGACTGGCCCGACGGGCTCGGGCCGAGCGCGGATTCCGGTCGGGGCCGGGAAGGCCAGTCAGGTTCCGGCGAGCGGCCGCCAGGCCTTGACGGTCAGTCAGGTTCCGGCGAGCGGGTGCCGGGCCGGCGTAGGCAGCCGGGTTCCGGCGAGCGGGCGGCGGGCCGGCGCGGGCAGCCAAAACCCGGCCAGGAGGCGGCGAGCCGTGGTAGGCACCGAGGTTCCGGCCAGGAGACGGCGCCCGCCGAGGCGCCGGCGGTTGTTCAGCTCACGCTGCTATGAGCCGCTGATCACCGGCAGGCCCGCCGCCTGCCAGGCCCGGAACCCGCCGTCCAGGTCGGTAGCCAGGTGCACGCCGAGTTCCTGCAGCGCGGCGGCCGCCAGGCTCGAGGTGTAGCCCTCCGAGCAGACCACGATCACCTGCAGGTCGTAGCTGGCCGCCGGAAGCCGGGCCTCGGAGGCCGGATCGAACCGCCACTCCAGCACGTTGCGCTCGACGATCATCGCGCCGGGGATCTCGCCTTCGGCGGCCCGCTGCGCGGCCGGGCGGATGTCCACCAAGACGGCGCCGCGGTCGACCGCCGCCCGGGCCTGCGCCGGGCTCAGCCGCGCAAGGCGCGCCCTGGCCCTGGCCAGGACGGCGTCGATGGTGAGCGCCCCCGCCGGCATGCTCACCAGTCCAGCTCCGCGTGGTCAATGCGCACCAGGACGAGCCCGGACGGCGTCATCTCGTACCTGCGCATGGCCGTTAGCGGCGGCGAGTAGGCGTGCACGCTGACCGCAGGGGCGGCGGACACATTGGCCACGTCGTGCAGGTGCCGCTGGCCGAAGGACCTGACCGTTCCATGGCGGGCTTGCCGGTGCCGTACCTCGCGGCTGCCCGGCCTGGCCAGCGTCTCCTGCAGATCTCCCTGGGCGACGGCGAACGCGCCCACGGCCTCGCCGTGATCATGTAGGCCGGTGCGCTGGCCGGGTAGCCAGCTCAGCAGCCAGATCTCATAGTCCTCAGTGAGCTCTAGCCGGCAGAACCAGCGCTTTTCGGTCGAAAAGACCACCCGGTCCAGCCACTGGTTGGCGCTCGCAACCTGGTCCACCATGCTGCCCAGCTGGGCCGGGGTCAAGCGGGCCAGGCCGGTACGCGGTCGTCGTCCGGCCTGGGCTGCGGACGCGAGGGCTGGCGCTGCTTGACTGGCTGTGACGCTGGGTGCAGCTGGCATCCTATCAATCCAATCGAGTTACTTGGTAATTTCCCTACCGTAGCACTCCGGGTGCCGTCGCGCAGGTAACCCGCCTTTACTCTGGTCACCTGAAGCCCATGGAATCGGTGACCGGGCGCTCACGCGATGAGCGCGGAAGGAGGCGGCGCGGTGCCAGCGACACCGGGATCTGCGACCACCGCGCGCCCGGCCACCGCCCGTCCGCATCGCGCGTCCGGCCCTGGCGCGGCTGATGTGGCGTCCGTCGCAGTAGGCGGCGGGCTGGGCAGCGTGGCCAGGTATCTGCTGAGCGCCGCGTTTCCGGCCGGCCACGGCTTTCCGTGGGCGATCTTCGCCGTCAACGTGTCCGGCTGCCTCCTGCTCGGCCTGCTGATGATCTACATGCTCGAGGTCTGGCCGCCGCGCCGGTTCGTGCGGCCATTCCTGGCGATCGGCGTGCTCGGCGGGTACACGACCTTCTCCACCTATGCGGCCGGCGTCATGACCTTGCTCACCGGGCACGCCGTCGCGCTGGCCGCTGCCTATGCTCTGAGCAGTGTGCTGGCCGCACTGATAGCGGTCTGGGCCGGCCTCAAGGCGGGCCGGTTCGTCGCGACCCGGGCGGGAGGTAGTCGATGACACTGCAGGGAGCGGCCCGGCGCATCACGATCTTCATAGGCGAGTCAGATCGCTACAACCACAAGCCGCTCTACGCCGAGATCGTGCACCGGGCGCATCAGCGCGGGCTGGCGGGCGCCAGCGTGTTCCGCGGGATCGAGGGTTACGGCGCGTCGTCGCGAATTCACACCAGCAGGCTGCTGTCGCTGAGCGAGGACCTGCCGATGGCGATCATCATCGTGGACACGGCGGACAAGACCGAGCAGTTCCTCGACGATATCGCGGAACTGGTGACGGGCGGCCTGATCATTGTCGACGACGTGCACGTACACACGTATGCGGGCGGCAGCCAGCCGTGACCCTCCTGCTCGTGCTGGTAGGCGGCATGATCGGGGCGCCCGCCAGGTACCT
>JASIBJ010000268.1 GCA_030045215.1 Streptosporangiaceae bacterium
ACAGCCCCACCAGCGTCACGACCACGGCCAGGTAGGCCATGACCCGCATGCCCCAGTACTGGATAAAGACATTCGGCACGTAGGAGCCGGGCCCGTACTTGGCGACGTACTGGTTCTGCAGCGGGGTCATCCCGATGACCTTGCCGTTCCAGTGGTTGGTGGCCAGCAGTGAGAGCAGGTGCGGGATCGCGAGGATCTGGGTCGGGGTGTGGTCGTTATTGCCGCCGCCGATCTGGAACAGCGAGAACGAGCACGGTTGGCAGGTCGTCCACTGCGCCTCGGCCGCGGCGATCTTCATCGGCTGGTACCTGGCCTCGATCACGCCAAGTTCGTCGCCGACGAGCATCGCGAGCAAGATCGCGGGGACCAGCACGACCAGCGCGAGCCGGGTCGACCGGAGGAAGACGCCGCGGTCGCCGCCATGGCGCAACTGCCACGCGGAGACCGCGAGCATCACCGCAGCCCCGGTGACCAGCGCCGCGAGGACGACCTTGGTATAGCCCCACACCCAGACGGGGTTCGTGAACAGGGCCCAGATGTCGTTCAGTTCCGGCAGGTGGGTCTTGGGGTTCGTGACGTAACCGACGGGGTGCTGCATCCAGGAGTTGGCCGCCATGATGAAGGCGGCGGACAGAATGCTGCCGAACGCGACGAGCCAGATAGTGAGCAGGTGAACCCGCCGGGGCAGCTTGTCCCAGCCGAACAGCCACAACCCCAGGAACGTCGACTCGAGGAAGAACGCGGCCAGGCCCTCCATCGCCAGCGGAGCACCGAAGATGTTGCCGACCAGCCGGGAGTACGAGGACCAGTTCATGCCGAACTCGAATTCCTGCACGAGTCCGGTCACCACGCCGATGGCGACGTTGATCACCAGCAGAGTGCCGAAGAACCTGGTCAGCCGCAGGTACTCTGGCCGCCCGCTGCGGTGCCAGGCGGTCTGCAGCAGCGCCGCCAGCACGGCCAGGCCGATCGTGACCGGTACGAACAGGAAGTGGTTAATCGAGGTAAAGGCGAACTGCCACCTGGCCAGATCCTCCCTCAACTCACCCTCCTCACCGGGCCGGCCTCCTCGCACAGGTCAGCCCGGCAGGGCGGCGGTTTTCCGCGGAGAGGTCTCTCTCGCTATGTCTCCACGGCCATCCGCCGCGCACTCATCCTTAGCGGGTGATTTGGCTGCGGCGGCGTGAACTCACTGCGCGGGCTGGCGTGACGACCGGAACGCGGAGACCAGCCTGGCCACGAGCGTGGCGAGGAAGACCTGGCCGGTCAGCGCCTCCAGGACCGCGATCGCCCGGCCAGGCGCTCCGGCGGCCGTGAAGTCGCCGTAGCCCAGCGTCGTCAGCGTCGTGAAGCTGAAGTACTGGAAGGTTTCGGTATTGGCAGGCTCATGATCAGTAAAGAAGTGCCCGCCGCCCAGATGGTCGATCGCCCCGAATATTGACGCGAACATCAGGCCGAGAATCATGTACGCGCTGAAGGCTCCGTAGATGCTCTGTATGGTCACCGTTTCCTTGGACAGCACGCTGTAGACGATCACGACGACGACGAAGAGCAGCGTTCCCGCGATCCAGATGTCGGCGATGCCCCGTCCGGTCTTCGAAATCTGCGACAGCCCCACCATCACCGCGGATCCGGCGATCAGGCCGGCCGCGATAAGCCTGATATGCCGTTTTGGCACGTCAGATGTGCGCAGCGACATGATCGCGGTGACACCGTAGAGCACAACCTGAGCGGCGTTGGTCCCGCGCCCCGTGGTGAACGCCGACAGGACGTAGGTACAGACCAGCACGAGGAGTAACAAGCCGAACCGGTCTTCGTTCGCTACTCGCCGCTTGGCCGGCTTTGCGTGGTTGCCAGCGCGACCGTTGTCGTCGATATCGTCCCCCGAGACTGGCCTGATCGGGCGTGGCCCGGTACGCCGCCGGCCCGCGCCCGACGCTTGCGCGTGCGTGCCGGGTCCAGTCTTCAGCACGCAGGCGCAAGAGATGCGCAAGGACGCGCCGTGTCAGCGGGCAGCCGCGAGAACTGGTTCGACACCGCGGGCACCGCGCCGGTTGAGCTCGCGGTTGAGTGAGATGGCGGAGTTGATCAGAGAAAGGTGGGTGAAGGCCTGCGGGAAATTGCCGAGCTGCCCGCCGGTGGAGTCGATCTCCTCGGAGTACAGGCCGAGGTGGTTGCCGTAGGTGGCCATTTTCTCGAAGGTAAGCACGGCATCGTCGAGGCGTCCGGCCCGAGCGAGGGCATCGACGTAGAGGAACGTGCAGAGCGAGAACGTGCCCTCCTCGCCGTGCAGGCCGTCGGGCGAGGCGGCCGGGTTGTAGCGATAGACAAGGCTGTCGGAGACCAGCTGCTTGTCCATCGCGTCCAGGGTGGACAGCCACAGCGGGTCGGTTGGCGAGATGAAGTCCTCGATCGGCATGAGCAGCAGCGAGGAGTCCAGCACGTCGGTGTCATAGTGCTGGGTGAACGCCTTGACCTTGTCGTTCCAGCCGCGGGTCATGACCTGCTTGTACAGCTGGTCGCGGGCCACCGCCCACTTGGCAACGTCGGCCGGGCGGCCGTGCCGCTGGGCCAGCTTGATGGCGCGGTCGAGTGCCACCCAGCACTGGAACCGGCCGTAGGTGAAGTCCTTGCGGCCGCCGCGGGTTTCCCAGACACCTTCGTCGGGCTGGTCCCAGTTGTCGGCGACCCAGTCCATGACCCTGGTGAGCGCCTGCCAGCCCTTGTAGGCGATCGGCAGCCCGTGGGAGTCGGCGGTGTAGATGGCGTCGGCCGCCTCGCCGTAGATGTCGAGCTGGAGCTGGTCGGCCGCGCCGTTGCCGATCCGCACCGGGCGGGAGCCCCGCCAGCCCTCGAAGTGATCGAGGGTCTCCTCGGTCAGATCCGACGAGCCGTCGACCCGATACATGATCTTCAGCGGGCTGGCGCCGTTGGCGGCGGCCGCCCCGTCGGTGACCCGGTCCCGCGTCCACATGCCGAACCTGGCCGCCTCCTCCAAGTACCCGAGGCTGGACAGCGCGTGCATGGTCAGCGACCCGTCCCGGATCCAGGTGAACCGGTAGTCCCAGTTCCGCTCGCCGCCTGCTTGCTCG
>JASIBJ010000269.1 GCA_030045215.1 Streptosporangiaceae bacterium
ACCCGCGTGGACTGGGTACTCGAGCAGGTGCCACTGGACTCCGCTCTGCTCGGACCACTCGTCACCCTGGCCGAACTCGCCGCCCATGAACAGAAGCTGCTTGCCCGGATGTGCCCACATGTAGCCGAACAGCGAGCGCAGCCCCGCGAACTGGCGCCACTCATCTCCGGCCATCTTGCGCAGCAGTGAGCTCTTGCCGTGCACGACCTCGTCGTGCGACAGCGGGAGCACGTAGTTCTCGCTGTAGGCGTAGATCATCGAGAACGTGATCTCGTCCTGGTGGTAGCTGCGGTGCACCGGGTCCCTGGCCAGGTAGGCCAGCGTGTCGTGCATCCAGCCCATGTTCCACTTCAGGCCGAAGCCCAGGCCGCCCAGGTGCACCGGCCGGGACACGCCCGGCCAGGCGGTGGACTCCTCGGCGATCATCGCGATGCCCGGCATCCGCTTGTAGCAGGTCGCGGTCACCTCGCGCAGGAACGAGACCGCGTCGAGGTTCTCCCGGCCACCGAGGGAGTTCGGCGTCCATTGGCCATCCTCGCGGGAGTAGTCGAGGTACAGCATGGACGCGACCGCGTCGACACGCAGGCCGTCGGCATGGAACTCCTCAAGCCAGTAGATGGCGTTCGCGACGAGGAAGTTGCGCACCTCGGGACGACCGAAATCGAAGATGAGCGTGCCCCAGTCGGGGTGCTCGCCGCGCTGGGGGTCGGCGTGCTCGTAAAGCGGTGTCCCGTCGAATCGGGCGAGCGCCCAGGAGTCACGCGGGAAGTGCGCGGGCACCCAGTCCAGGAATACCCCGATGCCGGCCTGATGCAGGCAGTCGACCAGGTAGCGGAACTCGTCGGGCGTGCCGAACCGCGCAGACGGCGCGTAGTACGAGGTCACCTGGTAGCCCCAGGACCCGCCGAAGGGATGCTCGGCGACTGGCAGAAACTCGACGTGGGTGAACCCCATCTCGGTGATGTAGCTCGTGAGCTGACTGGCCAGCTCGGTGTAGGACAGGCCAGGCCGCCAGGAGCCGAGGTGCACCTCGTAGACACTCATCGGGCTGGCGAGCAGGTTACGCTCGGCCCGCGCGGCCAGCCACTCCGTGTCCCCCCACTGATAACGGGACTGGGTCACCACGGACGCGGTGGCAGGCGGCCGCTCGGCCAGGCCCGCCATCGGGTCGGCCTTTCGATGCCAGCTCCCGTTGGGTCCGCAGATGTCGAACTTGTAGGTCGCGCCGGGGCCGACACCTGGGATCAGCAACTCCCAGACCCCAGAGGAGCCCAGTGATCGCATCGGATGCGCTCGGCCGTCCCAGTGATTGAAGTCGCCGATCACCCGCACCCCGCGGGCGTTCGGCGCCCAGACCGCGAACGATGTCCCCCCCGCCTCAGGCCGAACGCGGGCGCCGAGCATCGTCCAGAGCGTCTCGTGCCGGCCTTCGCTGATCAGGTGCAGATCGATCTCGCCAAGCGTCGGGAGGTGCCGGTACGCGTCGTCGCCCACCGTCTCCGGCAGGCCGGGATAGGTGACCGCGATCTGGTACTCGGGCACCGTGGTGCCGGGCACGACCGCAGAGAACACGCCTTGATGCACGTGGCTCATGGCCACCCTGCTACCGTCGGCGAGCACGACCGTGACGGTCTCGGCGAGCGGGCGGAGAGCCCGGATGGTCACGCCGCCCTGGCCCGGATGAGCACCGAGCAACGCGTGCGGGTCATGGTGGTGCCCGGCGAGAAGCGCGTCGATCTCCGCGTGGCTCACCTGGTCAGTCTGATGAGTCGGCGCCGTCATGCCTTATTACCTGCTCGCCGTCGGGTCTCAGTCTCGCTCATGCCGCCGCCACGTAGTCCAGCGGTATCGACAGCCACGTCGGCCGGTGCCGGTACTCGTAGATCACTTCGTAGACCGCCTTCTCCAGGGTCAGCGCGCGCAGCAGTGTCGCGTGGTCACTCGGGTCTGCCCCGCCTCCGGCGGCGTAACCGGCGCAGAAGGCATCTTGGCATTGCCGCGCCCATGAGTCGGCTGCTGCGACGAGGTCTTGCGATCGCGGGTGGCCGATCAACTGGTGGCGGGCCGCGTAGTCAAATGAGCGCAGCATCCCGGCGACGTCTCGCAGCGCTGGAGCCAGCGCGCGGCGCTCGGCTAGCGGCGCGGCTGGCTCGCCCTCGAAGTCGAGTGCCACCCAGCCCCGCTGGCTTCTCATGACCTGGCCGAGATGGTAGTCGCCGTGAATTCGCTGGATCGGGACGGGTTCCATCAGCGCCGCGAGATCGGCATAGGCAGCCGAGATCCTGCCCGCGTGGGCGCGCAACTGGGGCACGACCGCGACCGCCGCGTCCAGCTTGCCGGTGAGCCTCGAGGCCAGCGCGCGGAGTTCTTCCGGCGTCATGTCGCGGTGGCCGAACGCGGTCGCCATGTCGGCATGCATCTGCGCGGTCGCCACGCCGAGCTCCCTGACCTCGCCGACGAGGGGGAGCCCCGCTCCGGCCTCGGGCAGGGCGCCGCTGCGCGGCACCGGCGTGGTCAGGTACTCGTGCCCGTTGCTGCCCAGCCGGGCGTAGAGCCGGGACACGCTCTCCAGGGCCAGGCTCCAGCCCTCCCGCGCGTTGGTCAGGAACTCCGACAAGACGGCCAGCAGCACGGGCTGTCCGTCAAGCTCCGTCTCGATCCAGCCGAACGGCGCGGCGACCCGGTCAGAACCCAGCCGGGCCAGCGCATCCGCGACCTCCAGGTCCGGGTTAGCGCCGGGAAACAGCCGCCGCAGGAACTTGAGGATGGCAGCATCGCCGAAGACCAGGCTGGTATTGCTCTGCTCGGCGGCCAGCAGCCGACTGTCGGTCGGCAGGTCGGCCACCCGCGCCGTCGGCTCGCGGACGAACCGCAGCGGCCCGGCCAGCCGATCGTCGGCTATACCGCGCAGCAGCACCGCGGCCAGCTGAGGATCGTGCAACGCGTCGTAAACCGTCAGGCCCGCCAGCGTGCCGATGACCGAATCGCCGCCGACCGCAGCCGGTGGCTCGCTGGCGGAGCCGACCAGGACCTGAAACCGCGCCGGGCCACCCGCCTGCTGAACCTCGAGGACCAGGTGGCTCAGCTGCGGGTCGCCGGCCAACAGCGGCACCTCGGAGACGACGGCAACTTCGCCGACGGCAGTGCCGCGGCCGGGGAACCAGCGCTGGCGCGGCAGCCACTGGGCCAGCATGTCCTGCAGCACGGGGCCGGCCACGGTGTCGGTCACTGCTGCTCACACCTCCCGCCGCACGCGCCCTGACCCTACTTTCCCGCGGTACGCGCTGACCCTACTTTCCCGGCAAAAGCTCCGATATAACCTCGCCGCGCGAATCGTTGACACCAGCATGCCCATAACCAAGCGCATCATGAATCGGACGGCAACGGGCCAAGTACCGGCGAGCCCGCGCGAGCAGTACGACCACCCTGTACCCGCCAGACAAGTCATATATATGCGGCGATCCATTTGGCTGGAGTGCTGAGGGAGAGGCGATGACAAGCGTCGTGGTACGAGATGACGGGCCGGCGTTGCGCGCTGAACTGCGATTGCCTGGCTGCAGCCCTGACCGTGCGCTGCAGGCGTTCACCGCGCCGGACATGGTGGCGCGGTGGTGGGGTAACGCCGAGCTGACGGCCGACTTGGCGCCCGGCGGGCGCTACGACGTCTGGTTCGCCGGCATTCCCGCCCGGATGGCCGGCCGGGTGCTGAGGTACGAGCCCGCCAGCGTGCTGGAGTTCAGCTGGGCCTGGGAGCACGAGCCGGAGCTGCCGCCCAGTTCAGTCGCCGTCGAGGTCGGTGCGGCGGAGGACGGCACGACCGCGCTGCGCATCGAGCACGGCCCGCATGCTGAGGACGAAGCCGGGCGGGTCGCGCGGCTGGAGCATCGAGAGGGCTGGGAATACTTCCTGCCGAGGCTGGCAGCGCTGCTGACCGGATGAGCCCGCAGCCCACCCTCAGGACTGGCCCGGCGGCTGCAAGGTGAACCAGTAAAACCCGTGTCCGGGCAGGGTCAGCAGGTAGCTCAGCTCGCCGATGGGCGGGAACGCGACTCCGCCGGTGCACTCGACCGGCGTATAGCCCGCATAGCGGCTCAGGTCGAGTTCCACCGGCTGCGGAAACCTGGACAGGTTATTCACGCACAGCATGGTGTCGGTGCCGATGACGTCGTGGCCCGAGAGATCGGTGCCGGCCGGCAGCGTCTCGCCTTCCCGGCGCTCGCGCACGAAGGCGAGCACGCTCGGGTTGGACGAATTCAGCTCGTCATAGCTGCCCAGGGCGAAAACGGGGTGCTCCTTGCGAATGCCGAGCATCCGCCGGGTCCAGTTCAGAAGTGAGCCTGAGCTGCGCTCCTGCGCCTCGACGTTCAGGGCCTGGAAGCCGTAGATCGGGTCCATGATCACGGGCAGGTACAGCCGGGCCGGGTCGCACACCGAAAACCCTGCGTTCCGGTCGGGCGTCCACTGCATGGGCGTGCGCACGCCGTCGCGGTCGCCAAGCCAGATGTTGTCGCCCATGCCGATCTCATCGCCGTAATAGATCACTGGCGAGCCAGGGAGCGAGAGCAGCAGGGCGGTGAACAGTTCAAGCTGATCACGCTCGTTGTCCAGCAGCGGGGCGAGCCGCCGGCGGATGCCGATGTTCGCCTTCATCC
>JASIBJ010000270.1 GCA_030045215.1 Streptosporangiaceae bacterium
GTCGCGGCGTATCGCGGCGACGAGCGCGCCGCTGATCTCGTCCGCAGTCAAGCTGGCCCGCGGTCATCCGACCGAGGCGCTCGCGCTGGTGCTCCTCGGCCTGGGCGGCGCGATCTTCCCGCCGGTGTGGCTACTCGGGGTGATCGCCGCGCTCGCGTCGAAGGCCTGGGATTACCGCGACAAGTGGATCGGGCTGGCCGGTCCGGTGCTGCTGCTCATCGTCGGCACGGTGGCCGGGATATCACTGGGCGCCTCGCGCTCGTCGATGGGCAGCTACGCCCACGAGGGCTGGATGTACGCCGACGTACTCAGCCGGGTCGGGGCGGTTCTTGGCACCGCCTATCTGGTCTGGCGACTCAGGCACCCGAGGCGCGAGCCACCGATCCCGCCATGGACCAAGGCGCACAAGGTCGGCTGAGCCATCCCGGCGGCGCGACCTACGTCGTTGGCCATCACGGAGTGGGGCCGCCTGCAGCGCCGTCGGCGCCCGCCTACCGATAACCTGGTGGGCACGCGCCCGCGGGCGCGGCCACATTTTGTTCCGACTCGCGTAAGGTTCCCGCTCGTGCCTACTGGCAAGGTCAAGTGGTATGACACCGAAAAGGGTTACGGCTTCCTCTCCCGTGACGACGGCGGTGAGGTTTTCGTGCACTCAACCGCACTTGACCCTGCCGGAACCGCCTTGCGGCCGGGCCAGCGAGTAGAGTTCGGCGTCGCCGAGGGCCGCCGCGGGACTCAGGCACTGCAGGTGCGGGTGCTTGAGCCGCCACCGACTGTGTCCAAGGCCAGCCGGAAGGACCCGGAGGAGATGGTCCTGATCATCGAGGACCTGATCAAGCTGCTGGACGGCGTGTCGAACACCTACCGCCGGTCCAAGCACCCCGACAGCCGCGACGCGAAGAAGATCGCGGCGGTGCTCCGGGCCGTCGCCGCTGACCTGGAGACCTGAGCCGCGCTGCCGCTGATCAGCCGGTGGAGCCGGCCGGATGAGACCGCAGGACTCGCCGACGACGTGACAAGATCATTGTGCACAGGGCCAGGGCCAGGCCGACGGCGGCCACGGTGAGTCCGGTCAGCCCGCTATTCGTCAGGGACAGCGCAATCCCGATCAGGCCGCCGATCACGAGCGCCAGCTGGTGGATCGTCTCGGAGAACGAGAACGCCGAGGACCGCTTCTCCTCGGGTATTTCCCGCTGCAATATCGAGTCGAGCGAGGCCTTGACCAGGGTTTGGGCGATCGTGGCGGCCAGCGCCACGATCAGCACGGCCGGCAGGCCGAACATCGTCGCGCCGATGATCGTCACCAGCATGGACACCACGAGCACCACGAAGATCAGCAGCTGAGGCGCCCTGGCACGCAGCGCGGAGCCGATCCCGGTCCCGACGATGCCGCCGATCGCAATGACCGCGGCCAGCCCGCCCAGGGCGATCTTGTCGGAGGTATGGCCGAACTTCTCCGTCCGCAGGATGAACGCAAGGAAGGAGATCATGAAGCCGTAGAAGACCCGCACCGTGGCGTTCGCCTGCATAGCCTCGACCACGGCCGGCCCGAGCTTCGGGACCGCGAACGGCCTGCGCCGCGGCGCTGGCGCCATACCCGGCACCGTGTAGGGCCGGGTTGACGTGCCGCCAGGGTGGCCCGTCGCGCTGTTGGCGGCCGCATCTGGAGTCTCGACGCCGTCCTCCTCATCGACCCGAGCAGGCAGACGCAGCCCGAGCACCATCGAGGCCAGATAGATGATCGTCGCCAGCCGCAGCACCCAGGCAGCCCCGCCGGAATGATCACCGAGCACGTGGTCGATGCCCAGTGCCAGCCCGGCGCCGACCGACGTGCTCAGCAGGGATGCGAGGTTGAACCGCGAGTTGGCAGAGACCAGCGTGACCTTCGGCGGCAGCAGCCGCGGGGTCACGGCCGACTTGGTCACCGCATAGGCCTTCTGCAGCACCAGGACACCCAGGGCGGCGGGCAGCAGGGTCACGACGTCGTTGTGCTGGACGGCGCCAGCCATGCCCCAGCACAGCAGGCCACGGGCCAGGAACGTGCCAATGAGGATGTACTTGTTGCCGCTCCGAACGCGGTCAAGCATGGGCCCGATCAGCGGGGCAAGGATCGCGTAGGGCGCGATGGTCACGATCAGCGCGAAAGCTGCGCGACCGCGGGCTTGTTCGGCAGTGGAGCTAAAGAAAAGCGTGCCGGCTAGGGCAATTACCACAAATGCATCGCCGATTGATCCGGCGATCGAGAGCTCGATCAGATTAGACAGGCCGGTCTGGCCCGCACCCGATGCAGTAGTAAAGCGATGCACGATCCGGCCGGTGCCCTTGGCGGCCGCGGCGCCGACCCTGGCGGCCTTCGCACCGCCCCTGGCCGCCTTCTGCGAGGCGGAGATTACCCGGCTGGCCCTGGTGGGCCGCTCCCCCGTGCCGGTATCTGCCATGGCTCAAGTATTGGGCCTATGCGGGCGTGGACAAGACAGCGCGGTACTCCTTTGCCGCTTGATCTGAGGCCCTTTACGCCATGGCGCCGGAGGAAGAAGGCCGAGTGCGGCGCCGACCGGTGGTGGTCTCGGTCCGACGAGTCAGGCAAGGGTGTAAGAATGAGTGCTCGGCCTTCTGTCACGATCTCATGAGGAACGATTACTGACCGTGAGCCCCACCCGTACACGCACCGCCGTCCTCGATGAGGCCTGCGTCCAGGCCGTCGACCTGGCCCGCGAGGCCGCGGTGGACCTGGCCGGCGCCGACCTGGTCGGCGAGCACGTGGGCGTGCAGGCCGAGGACGAGCGGGTCGTCACGCACCTGTTCAACTGCCTGGACCGGGCCTATGTCGGATGGCGATGGGCGGTCACCGTCACCAGGGCATCCCGTGCCAAGAACGTCACGGTCGACGAGGCAGTGATGCTGCCGGGCCCGGATTCGCTGCTTGCACCCGATTGGGTGCCGTGGAGCGAGCGAGTACGCCCCGGTGACCTGGGTGTCGGTGACATCATGCCCGCCGCTACCAATGACGAGCGGCTCGTTCCCGTGGCCGCGCTCGAGGGCGACGACGGCGTCCTGGACTGGGACGACAGCGCGAGCTGGGAGGCGAGCCAGGAACTCGCCGAGACGGTCGGCCTGGCCCAGGACGAGAGCGAGCCCGCCCCGCGAAAGCGCACCAGGGTCCTGTCGGCCATCGGGCGCGATACCACCGCGATCCGCTGGTACACCAGCGAGCACGGGCCGGGAACTCCCCTGGCCCGAGCCGCGCCTGGCCCCTGTCTGACCTGCGGGTTCCTGACCGGGCTGGCCGGGCCGCTTGGCCGGGTGTTCGGGGTCTGCGCCAATGAGTATGCGCCCGACGACGGCCGGGTCGTGTCGCTCGACCACGGCTGCGGAGCGCACTCGGAGGCGCTGACAGCGGGAGGTCCGGGCTTCGCCGGGATCGCACCGGTCATCGACGAGATCGGCTACGACCTGGTGGACATGCCGGGCGTCGCGCTGGCCGACACCGTATTTGAGTCGCTCGACCACGAGTCCTGACGCCGTCGTGGCCTGCCGGGCGTGGCTTTGACCCCCGCGGCAGCCGCGAGGCTTGCGGGCGGGGCTGCCGGCGGCTAACCCTCGTTCCCCGTATCGGCGGCTTGCGCGGCCGCCCGCTGCTCTCGGCGCTGCGCTGCCCTGGCCCGCGACTTTTTCAGGTACGGCACGTAAACCAGGCCAAACACCCCCATGCACACTCCGCCCACGGGGACCCATATCCACCATTGGTCGGCTCGCGCAAGGTCGCCGCGCACAATAAGCAGCACGACGAGCGCTACCGCCCATGCGGCCGTGAGGACGCCGGTGATGAGCCGGTCGTCGCCTTCCAGTGGCGGCGGGGCTGGCCGTCGCGGAGTGCTCACCGCCCCAGGCTAGCCGCCAGTCTGGCCTCGGGGATGCGTCGGCGGCACGGCCGTGCGACGATTCTGCCGGAACCGCGCCATCGGGCCCGGCCAGGCCAGCCTGCGTCGTACCGATGTCGCGGTGAGCAACATGTCCGTTCCGCGCGCTGCTTTGACGGAGTAAAACCGCTCCGGGTAAAGTTAGCAAGAGTAATGACTCAGGTTAACCAAAATGAGCACGCCACTTCAGACCAGGTCCGACGCCGGCCTGGCCACCGCCCTTCGGATCTCGGTGAGTCGGCTGGCGCGCCGGCTGCGGGCCGAGCGGATGGCCAAGGGCTTGGAGCCAGGCTTGTCCGACACGCAGTTGGCCGCGCTGTCAGCGCTGGAGCGGCACGGTGCGATGACGCCGGGCGAGCTGGCGGATCACGAGAAGGTACAGCCGCCGTCCATGACCAGGGTCATTACGGTCTTGGAGGAGCGCGGGCTGGTGATGCGGGCGCCGCACGCCAGCGACCGGCGGCAGGTGGTGCTCACGGCAACCGAACAGGGCAATGCGGTGGTGGAGCAGTCGCGGCGGCTGAGGGAAGCATGGCTGGCGAAGCGGCTGAGGGAGCTGACGCCGCAGGAGCGAGCGCTGCTGCGGCAGGCGGCGCCGATTCTGGAGAAGCTCAGCCAGTCGTAACCGCAGGCGAAGCCGGCGACCTGGCCACCGGCAAGGTCGGGTGGGGCAGGCAGACCTTCGGGTCGCTGCAGACGCGCAACTACCGGCTCTTCGCATCCGGGCAGGTCGTGTCGAACACCGGCAGCTGGATGCAGCGGGTCGCCCAGGACTGGCTGGTCCTGCAGCTCACTCACAACAGCGGTACGGCTCTCGGCATCACGACCGGGCTGCAGTTCGCTCCGATGCTGTTCAGCATGTGGGGCGGCGTGATCGCCGACCGCTACTCCAAGCGCCGGATCCTGATGACGACCCAGACGCTGATGGGCGGCCTGGCGCTAGTGCTCGGGCTGCTCGCGCTGACCGGCGTCGTGCGCATCTGGCAGGTCTACCTGCTGGCGTTCGCGCTGGGCATGGTCACCGTGGTCGACAACCCGACCCGCCAGGCGTTCGCCGTCGAGATGGTCGGCAAGTACGGCATGGCGAATGCCATCGCGCTCAACAGCGCCGTCTTCAACCTGGCCAGGATCGTGGGTCCGGCGGTTGCCGGACTCGTCATCGCTGCTGTGGGAACACCCACGGCATTCCTGATCAACGCCGCGTCCTACGGCGCGGTCATCCTCGGGCTCAGGCTGATGCGTCCGGAGGAGCTCTACCAGGTACCGCGGGCGCCGAGGTCGCCCGGCCAGCTTCGGCTGACCCTGGATTACGTGCGGGCCAGGCCGCAGCTGTGGACAACCATGCTCCTGGTCTTCTTCGTTTCGACCTTTGGCATGAACTTCCAGGTCACGAACGCGCTGATGTCCCGGGCCGTGTTCCACACCGGCGCCAGTTCGTTCGGCCTTGCCTCGACCATGTACGCGGTCGGCGCGCTCGGGGGCGCGCTCGTCGCCGCGCGCCGAAGCCGGCCGACGCTGCGGCTGCTGATCGCCACGTCGTTCGCGTTCAGCGTGCTTGAGGTGGCCACCGGGCTGATGCCTAACTTCTGGACCTTCGCGCTGGCGCTGATCCCGACCGGGCTGGCTTTGCTGACCTACACCACAGCCTCGAACTCGACCACTCAGCTGAACACGACGGCGGAGATGCGCGGCCGGGTGATGGGCGTCTACATGATGATCTTCCTGGGCGGCGCGCCGATTGGCTCGCCGCTGGCCGGCTGGATTGCGGAGGAGTTCGGCGCGCGCATGAGCGTGATCTCCGGCGGCGTGATCTCGCTGGCCGCCACCGTCGCCGTGACCTGCCTGCTCGCCCGGATGCGCGGCACGCATGTCCGCTCCTACCTAAGGCCCGCCGAGCTCGCGCGGATCGTCGCCTGACCCGGGCCGGGATGTGCGGCGTTGCTGGCGCAGCCGAGGACCGGGGCATTCACACGGATCGGCCTTCGCCCTGATACCAATGGCAGCGTGAGGCTGTTCGTTGCCATCGTGCCGCCCGCTCGGGTCCTGGCGGAGTTGGCGGAGGCGGTCGCGCCGCTGCAGGCGGCCCGGCCAGAGTTGCGCTGGACGACTCGGGCCGACTGGCACCTGACCCTCACCTTCCTCGGCGACGTGGCTGACCGGGTACTACCGGACCTCACCGTCCGGCTGGAACGGGCCGCCGCGCGCCATCCGGCGCGGCAGCTAGCCGTCGGCGGCGGCGGCGCGTTTCCCGGACCGCGCCGGGCCAGGGTGGTATGGGCGGGCATCGAGTCCGACGTTGATCTAGGGCCGCTCGCCGCGTCGGTGGCGGCCGGGGCTCGGAGGGCTGGCGCTCCGCCGCCTGATGAGGGCAGGCGCTACCGGGCGCACGTTACGCTCGCGCGTTGCCGTTCCCAGGCCGATGTGATGGAACTGACGTCAGCGCTGGCCAGTTTGGCGGGCAGCCCGTGGACCGCGGACTCCGTTCGGCTGATCCGCAGCAACCCCGGCGGCGAGCCGCGGTACGAGGATCTCGGCAGCTGGCCGCTCAGGGCATCGCCTGCACGCTGACGGGGGCAGTCGCCCAGGAACGGGGGTCAGGTGGCGCTACAGCCGTTCGAGCACGTAGTCGATGCAGGCGGTGAGGGCCTCGACGTCGGCCGGGTCCACGGCCGGGAACGTGCCGATGCGCAACTGGTTGCGGCCGAGCTTGCGGTAGGAATCGGTGTCCACGATCCCGTTCGCCCGCAGCGCCTTCGACAGTGCCGTCGCGTCCACGACGTCGGCGAAGTCGATCGTGACGACCACCTGGGAGCGCTGGGCCGGGTCGGCGACGAACGGCATGGCCACGGGCGACTTGTCGGCCCAGGTGTAGAGGATGCCGGACGAGACCTCCGTGCGCTCCGTGGTCCAGGCCATGCCGCCGTTGGCCAGCATCCACTCAATCTGCTCGGCCAGCAGGATCAGCGTGGCCACGGCCGGGGTGTTGTAGGTCTGCTGCAGCCTGGAGTTGTCGATGGCGACCTGCAGCGACAGGAACTCCGGGATGTAGCGGCCGCTGGCTGCGATCCGTGCCACCCGGTCGACGGCGGCCGGCGACATCAGCGCAAGCCAGAGGCCGCCATCGGAGCCGAAGCACTTTTGCGGCGCAAAGTAGTAGGCGTCGAACTCGGCCGGGTCGACCGCGATGCCGCCCGCGGCGCTGGTCGCGTCGACCAGGACCAGGGCGCCGTCGTCAGCGCCCGGGACCCGGCCGATCGGCATTGCGACACCAGTCGATGTCTCGTTGTGCGTCAGCGCGTACGCGTCGATGCCGGCCTCGGACCGCGCAGCCGGGTGCGTGCCGGGCTCGGACGTGATCACCGAGGGGTCGGCCAGCCAGGGGGCGCCCTCGGTGACCTTGGCGAACTTCGAGGAGAACTCGCCGAAGCTCAGGTGCTGCGACCTGGTTTCCACCAGCCCGAAGGCCGCCGCATCCCAGAAGGCCGTGGTGCCGCCGTCGCCGAGCACCACCAGGTAGTCCTCCGGCAGGCCGAACAACTGGGCCAGACCCTCCCGCACCCGCTGCACCACGCGTCGGACTGGTGCCTGCCGGTGCGAGGTACCAAGCGGGCCCTGCCCGGCCGCCGCTAGCGCCGTCACCTGCTCCGGCCGGATCTTGGTCGGGCCGGAGCCGAACCGGCCGTCCGCTGGCAGCAGGTCGGCCGGGATGACGATCGCCGCTGGGTCAGACATCGAGATCGAAGACCTCTTCCGCACCCGGCACGTCCCGGACGGACCGGGCCTTGGGGCCGACGTAGTTGGCGCTCGGCCGCACGAGCCGCCCGGTGCGCTTTTGCTCCAGGATGTGCGCCGCCCAGCCGGCCGTGCGCGCGCAGGTGAACATGGAGGTGAACATGTGCGCCGGTACCTCGGCGAAGTCCAGCACGATCGCGGCCCAGAACTCCACGTTGGTGGCGAGCACGCGGTCTGGCCGGCGGGCGTGCAGTTCGTCCAGCGCCGCCTTCTCCAGCGCGGCCGCTACCTCATACCGCGGCGCGCCGAGTTCCCTGGCGGTGCGGCGCAGCACCCTGGCCCTGGGGTCCTCGGCCCGGTACACCCGATGCCCGAAGCCCATCAGCCGGTCACCGCTGTCGAGGGCCTTCTTCACGTAGGCGACCGCATCCCCGGTCTTCTCGACCTCCTCGATCATGTGCAGCACCCTGGCGGGCGCGCCGCCATGCAGAGGGCCGGACATGGCGCCAACCGCGCCTGACAGGGCCGCGGCCACGTCGGCGCCAGTGGAAGCGATGACGCGGGCGGTGAAGGTGGAGGCATTCATGCCGTGCTCGGCGGCCGACACCCAGTACGCGTCGATGGCCTTCACGTGCCGGGGGTCGGGCTCACCGCGCCAGCGGATCATGAACCGCTCGGTGATGGTCCTGGCCTCGTCCACGCGCTTCTGCGGGACCATCGGCAGGCCGAGGCCGCGGGCAGCCTGGGCGACGAACGACAGCGCCATGACCGAGGCTCTGGCCAGGTCGTCGCGGGCCTGCTCGTCGCTGATATCCAGCAGTTGGCGCATGCCCCAGGCCGGTGCCAGCATGGCCAGAGCGCTCTGGACATCGACCCGGATGTCTCCGGAGTGGACGGGGATCGGATAGGGCTCGGCCGGCGGAAGGCCGGGCTCGAACGCGTTGTCGACGAGGAGTCCCCAGACGTGCGCGTAGGAGACGTGGCCGACTAGTTCTTCGATGTCCACGCCTCGGTAGCGGAGAGCGCCGCCCTCCTTGTCGGGCTCTGCAATCTCCGTCTCGAATGCAACGACGCCCTCAAGCCCAGGCACAAAGTCGGACATTCGCACTTCCTCCGTCTCCTGTGTCGGCGGCGGGCCGGCCGGCTGGCCGGGGAGATCAGGCCGCTTGGTTCATCCAGCGGCGGGGGCCAGCGGGCCTGCGATGGCCTGCCGACCTATTCAACCGCGCTGGGCTTACGACCAGGTAACCGACCCACGGGCGGATACCCCCGTGCACCCCCAAAAGGGTCCAACCCGTGCATTCGCAAGAGGTTCCATCGACGGGGGATCCCCGACCTACCCTCGAAAGGGTCTATCGGGGGATTCTGCGGCGGGCTGGCAAGCGCCCAGCCCTCAGTTATGTGAGGATCAATACCCGTGGAGCCCACAGCACACGCTCAGCCGGCCGAAGGCGATCCCGGCCAGGCCGACCGCCACGACCAGACTCAGGAGGACTCTGCCGCGGCCCTCGCCTGGGGCACCACCGGGCAGCCCATCCCGCCTGGCCTTACCGCGGTCCCGCCCGGTCTGCCGGGCACCCTGACGGAGGCGATGCTGCCGGCCGATCCGCTGGACCTCCTCCGGGCGTGGATGGACGACGTGGTCAAGGCCGGCCTGCCGGAACCCACGGCGATGGTCCTGGCCACCGTCTCCGCCGACCAGTGGCCACGGGCCCGGATGGTGCTGCTGAAGGGGTTCGACTCCGCGGGCTTTGTCTTCTACACCAACAGGACCTCGCGCAAGGGCAGCGACCTGGCCGAGGTGCCGCGCGCCTGCCTGCTGTTCCCGTGGCAGGCCCTGCACCGGCAGGTGATCGTCGAGGGCGGTGTGTCACCGCTGAGTACCGACGCCAGTGAGCCGTACTTCCACAGCCGCCCGCGTGGATCACAGCTGGGTGCCTGGGCCAGCCGCCAGTCCTCGGTCCTGGCTTCCAGGGCCGAACTGGATGACCGGTACCGGGAGATGGAGCAGCGCTGGCCGGAGGGCACCGAGGTGCCGATGCCGGAGTTCTGGGGCGGCTACCGCGTGCAGCCGCAGACCATCGAGTTCTGGCAGGGCCGGCCGAGTCGGCTGCATGACCGGTTCAGGTACACCGCGGCTGGCCAGGGCTGGACCATCCGCAGGCTGGCGCCGTAGCGCTGGCCCGCCGGGGCCCACTGCGCCTCCCGAGCGGGCGATAGCCGCTGATTTACATCAAATCAGGATAATTTTGAACGAGGAGGTCACGACTCGCTGCG
>JASIBJ010000271.1 GCA_030045215.1 Streptosporangiaceae bacterium
CCAGGTACTCGGAAGAACTCCAGCTCGACCTGTCGACCGTGGTGCCGTCCCTGGCCGGGCCGAAGCGCCCGCAGGACCGGGTGGCGCTTAGCGACGCGAAGACTTCGTTCCGCAACTCTCTCGGTTCCTATGTCCAGCTCGACAAGCTGGACGGCGATATCGCCGACACGTTCCCGGCCTCCGATCCATTCGTCGCCGACAGCGAGAACGGCAACGGCACGATCGTCAGGACTGCTGGCAGCCACGGCGGCCGGCCCTCCGCGCCCGCCGAGGTCACGCTCGATGACGGCACCAGGACCTCGGTTGACCACGGCTCGGTTGTGATCGCGGCGATCACGTCGTGCACCAACACCTCCAACCCGTCGGTGATGGTGGGCGCGGCCCTGCTGGCCAAGAAGGCGGTCGAGGCCGGGCTGGAGCGCAAGCCATGGGTGAAGACCACGCTGGCGCCCGGCTCGAAGGTGGTCATGGACTACTACGAGCGCGCGGGCCTGACCCCCTACCTGGAGAAGCTCGGCTTCAGCCTGGTCGGCTACGGCTGCACGACGTGCATCGGTAACTCAGGCCCGCTGCCCGAGGCGATCAGCGCGGCCGTCGCGGCCAACGACCTCGCGGTGGTCTCGGTGCTGTCCGGCAACCGCAACTTTGAGGGCCGAATCAATCCCGACGTCAAGATGAACTACCTGGCCTCGCCCCCGCTGGTCGTGGCCTACGCGCTCGCCGGGACCATGGACATCGACTTGACGACAGAACCAATAGGAACGGGGTCGTCCGGCCAGCCGGTGTACCTGCGGGAGCTGTGGCCTGCCCCAGCCGAGATTGAGTCGATCGTGGAGACAGCCGTCGCGGCGGAGATGTTCACCAGGGACTACGCCGACGTGTTCAGCGGCGATGAACGCTGGCAGGAGCTGGACGTGCCGCCGGGCGACACGTTCGCGTGGGATCCGGACTCCACGTACGTACGGCACCCGCCGTATTTCGAGGGGATGCGAACCAGGCCGACCCCGGTGACCGACATCCACGGCGCCCGTGTGCTGGCGGTGCTCGGCGACTCGGTGACCACCGACCACATCTCCCCGGCCGGAGCGATCAAGACCGACAGCCCGGCCGGCAGGTACCTGACCGAGCACGGCGTGCAGCGGGCCGACTTCAACAGCTACGGCTCCCGGCGCGGCAATCACGAGGTGATGATCCGGGGCACGTTCGCCAACATCCGGCTGCGTAACCTGCTGGCGCCCGGCACCGAGGGCGGGGTCACGGTCAAGCTGCCCGAGGGCGAGGAGATGTCGATCTACGACGCGTCGCGTCAGTACCTCGAGACCGGGACGCCGCTGGTCGTGCTCGCGGGCAAGGAGTACGGGTCAGGTTCGTCGCGCGACTGGGCTGCCAAGGGCACCGCGCTGCTCGGGGTCCGGGCGGTCCTGGTCGAGTCGTTCGAGCGAATCCATCGCTCGAACCTGATCGGGATGGGGGTCCTGCCGCTGCAGTTCAAGCCGGGCGACAGCCGCGAGTCCCTGGGCCTCACCGGGCACGAGGTGTTCGACGTGACTGGCGTTGAGGCGATCAACTCAGGCGACACGCCGCGCGAGGTCACGGTGCGCGCCGATGACAAGGAGTTCACCGCGATCGTGCGGATCGACACGCCGGGCGAGGCCGAGTACTACCGGCACGGCGGGATCATGCAGTACGTGCTGCGCTCGCTGCTCAGCCGGGCCTGACCCGCCGTCCGCGCCGAGACTAAGCCGATACAAGGCCGATACCGCGTCGCCTCAACCGGCGCCGCGTTCCCGGCGTCCCCCTTGTGGCAGGAATAGTCCGAGAAGGGGGTCCACCGATGAGGTTTACTCGTTTGCGCATCGCGGCGACGGCCGGCCTGGTGACGGTGGCTGCGGCCACGGCTGCGACGGTGCTTGCGGCCGCGCCCGCGTCCGCCCGCCCGGCGGCAGCCAAGGCGACGCCGGTCGTGCTGGTCAACCAGTGCAGCGGTAAGGGTCAGGTGAAGCCTTCGCCGACCATTCCGCTCCCTGAATGCATGCCTTCCAGCGTGTTCATTGGCAAGGCGTCGTGGACGAGCTGGGCCTCGGTGGCGTTCGGCGCGGGCGTCCTGGAGGTCAACAACTGCACGCCGAGTTGCGCCGGGGGCAAGTTCATCAAGTACCCGATCCTGATCGTCTTGTGGCGGGCCGAGCCGTGGGCAGGCAAGAAGGGTGAGGACTACTTCAGCCGGATGACGTGGATCTATACCGGCAAGCGGCCGAGTGGCGTCCCGGTGACGCACACGCTCAACTGGCCCGCCGCGGCCGAGTGAGGCCGTCTTCGGCGGGGAGTCGCTGAACTGCCCGAGCAAGGTATCGGCCGGGTAAAAGCTCCGGGCATATCCGCAGCAAACCCACCTAAAGTTCGTCGGCGCCACTACTGTCGTGCCGGTGAGATGTTTGTTGCCGGATAGCAAGTACTGCGTAGCGCGGGCGGGCTTTGCCGCTTCGACCGTCGCCCTGGGCGGCTCCTCCCGGCCGTGCCGGCGATGGTAAGCGTCGCGGCCGCGGCCGTGCCGCTGTCCACGCCTGACCTGTGGCTGACCGCGGTTGAGCGCGGCGTCATGCTGGCCGGGCTGGCGATCTCGCTCGGCGGCCTGGCGGGCCGGGGCCTGTCGCGCCAGTACAAGGGTGACCGGCCAGGGCCGTTGCCTGACCCGTGGGCGGTGCGCGGCGCCCTGCTCGGCGCCGTCGCGTGCGCCGCGCTGCTCATCACGGCGGTGGTCGGTCCCGGCCTCGCCGCCGACCTGGCCCGGCCGGCTCCTGAAGGCCTGCACTCAGGGGGCACCGCGGAGATCGCCGCGATCGAGCTTGTCCTGTTCGCGCTGGCCGCCCTGGCGCTGCGGCTGCGCCAATCGGGCCTGGGCACCCTGCTGCTGTGCTGTGTCGTGCTCGCCGAAGGGATCAGGTCGCATCCCGAGGGCATCCTCCCGGCGGCAGGCGCGTTCGTCGCCTACTGCCACATCTTCCCGGCGATCCTGTGGGCCGGGATGCTTGTCTACGCCATCCGGGCCGCGCTGGCGTGGCGCGGTGACACCGAGGCAGCCCGCGGGATCATCCGCCTGTACGCGACCGCGGCCGCCTGGCTGTTCGCGCTCATCATCGTGACCGGGGTGATCTCGGCGCTGGTCGTGCTGCCGGTCGGGCATCTCGGGTCCGCGCTCACCACCACTTACGGCTCGTTCCTGATTGCCAAGGCGGTGCTGGTCGCTGTGGCGGCCGGATTGGCGATGGCGGGCCGGACCCGGCTGCGGCGCGAGCACGGAGCGGGGTCGGGACCCGCTCTCGTCACCCGGCTCGAGGTCGGAGCTCTAGGGGCGGTGCTGGCCGTCACCGGTGTCCTCACCGTGCTCACGCCCCCGGCCGCGCCTGCGCACGGGTCCTCGGCGCCGTCCGCCCCGGCCAGCATGCAGCACTTGCGCCCGGTCGGGCGCGGCTGAGCCCACCGAAAACTGGTTGAACCAGGCGCAGCAGGTCAGTCAGTATCCCGGTCATGGCGACCGAGCTTCGGGTGCCAGCATGGGGACGCCGCGGTGCGCTGTTGCTGCGGCCGTGGCTGGCGGCTGACATGCCCGCCCTCGTGGCCGAGATGGGCCGTGAGTACCCGAGTGCCGGACTGGCGTCCAGGGCGGACGCTTCGCGCCGCCCGACTGCCCTGCCGGGAGGGGCGCAGCGGTGGACCGGGCCGACCGATGAGCGCGACGCGGCCGAGTGGCTGGCGGGCCAGGACCGCGGCTGGCGCGACGCCGACTGGCTGACCTTCGCCGTCCTCGAAGCGGATGCCTGCACCGGATACGCGCTGGCGGGGCACGTTGCCCTCGAGAATCGCCTGGACGGCGGCCGCGTCGGTGAGCGGGAGACCGGGGAGATCCACTACTGGACCGCCGTGGCGGCCCGCGGCCGCGGCGTGGCGCCGGCCGCGGCTAGGGCAGTGACCGACTGGGCCTTCGACGCCTTCGGCGCGAGCAGCCTGCGGCAGATCATGATCGTGCACGACCTCGACAACCCGGCGTCCTGCCGGGTGGCGGAGAAAGCCGGCTACCCGTTCAGGGAAGTCAGCCCAGCCAGGCCGCCCCTGTGGTTCACCGACGGGCACATCCACCTCGCCGTGGCCAGCTGACGGCTGGGTCGCTGTCACCCGGCCACGATGTTGACGATCTTGCCCGGCACAATCACCAGGCGGGCCACGGTCAGGTCCCCGACCTGGCCAGCGTAGCGCGGATCGGCGGTGACCAGTTGTTCCAGGTCCTCGGCGGTGGCATCCGCCGGCGCTTCGACCGTGAACCGCATCCGGCCGTTGACCTGAACCGGGATCGTGACCTCCAGGGCGCGAGCCAGCGCCGGATCGGCGTCGGGGAAGTCGGCGTAAGCCAGCGACTCGTCATGGCCGAGCCGGGCCCATAGCTCCTCGGCGATGTGCGGCGCCAGCGGCGCGACCATCAGCACCAGCGGCTCGGCCAGCGCCCGCGGCAGCGCCCCGTCCCGGCCCGCGATCCTGGCTCCGATCGCGGTCAGCTCGATCAGCCGGGCGATGGCGGTATTGAAACGCAGCTGCCCGAAGTTCTGCCGGACCGTCCAGATCGTGGCATGCAGGGCTCGCAACGTGTCCGGGTCCAGCGCGAGCTCGCTGACTTGGGCCCGGCCGGTTCGCTCGTCCACCAGCGAGCGCCACAGGCGCCGCAGGAACCGGTGCATGCCGATGACGTCATCGGTGCGCCAGGGCTTGTCGACCTCCAGCGGGCCCATGACCATCTCGTACAGCCGCAGCGTGTCAGCCCCGTACTGGCGGCACAGCTCGTCCGGGCTGATGCCGTTCTTCAGGCTCTTGCCCATCTTCCCGGCGCGCCGGGTGACTGCCCGGCCCTCGTAGCTGGGCGAGCCGTCGGCCCCGATCACGACATCGGCGGCGGGCACGTAGATGCCGCGCTCGTCGATGAAAGCGTCGGCCAGGATCATTCCCTGGTTCACCAGCCGCCGGAATGGCTCGGGCGTCGATACCAGGCCCAGGTCGTAGAGGATCTTGTGCCAGAACCGCGCGTACAGCAGGTGCAGCACTGCATGCTCGACACCCCCGACGTACAGGTCGACGCCACCGGCACCCTCCTGGCCCGCGGGCTCGGCCATCCAGTACCGCTCGATCTGCGGGTCCACGAAGACCGCCTCGTTGGCCGGATCCAGGTAGCGCAGGTAATACCAGCACGACCCGGCCCACTGCGGCATGGTGTTCAGCTCGCGCCGGTAGCGCCGGATGCCCTCACCCAGGTCCAGCTCGACCGTGGCCCACTCCGTCGCCCGGGCCAGCGGCGGCACCGGCTCGCTGGCCTCGTCCTGGTCTGGCTCGGGCCGGAAGTCGCTCATCTCGGGCAGCAGCACGGGCAGCGCGTCGTCGGGCAGGGCTAGCGGCAGGCCGCTGTCGTCATACACGATCGGGAACGGCTCGCCCCAGTACCGCTGCCGCGAGAACAGCCAGTCCCGCATCCGGTAGCTCCGGGCGGCGCGGCCGTGGCCGGCGCGCACCAGCCAGGCAACGGCAGCCTCCACGCCCGCCGCGGTGTTCAGGCCGGCCAGCTGCGGACCGGGCGCCTCCACGTAGGCCCCGTCGCCATCGAAGGCGGCCGGCCACTGCGCCGACGGAGTCCCCAGACTGATGTGATGGTCGGCAAACCAGCCCGCCGGTGGCTCGATCACCGTCCGCACCGGCAGCCCGAACTCGCGGGCGAACTCCAGGTCGCGCTGATCATGCGCGGGTACCGCCATGATCGCGCCGGTGCCGTAGCCCATCAGCACGTAGTCGGCCACGAACACCGGCATGCGCTCATCCGTGATCGGGTTCACGACATACCCGCCCGTGAACACCCCGGATTTGGTGCTGCCGCCCGCCAGCCGCTGCCGGTCGGTCAGCCTGCCCGCCGCCGCGCGGTAACGGTCGACGGCCGCCCGAGGCCGGCCGTCATCATCGCCGGCGCAACCCTCCCGGTAGCACCATGTCGCCGGCGTGCCCTCAGGCCAGTCGTCGGACACCAGGACGTCGACGAGCGGGTGCTCGGGTGCCAGCACCAGATAGGTGGCCCCGTACAGAGTGTCCGGCCGTGTCGTGAACACATCGACCCGCCCGCGTGCGGGGCCGGCCAGGGACAGGCTGATGATGGCACCGTCGCTGGCGCCGATCCAGTTGCGCTGCAGCAGCTTCACATTGTCCGGCCAATCCACCAGGTCCAGATCGTCGGCCAGCCGCTGGGCCATCGCCGTGATCCGCAGCATCCACTGCCGCAGCGGGCGGCGGTAGACGGGGAAGTCGCCGATGTCGCTACGACCCTCGTTGGTGACCTCCTCGTTCGCCAGCACCGTGCCCAGGCCGGGGCACCAGTTGACGGGCTCCTCCGCGATGTAAGCCAGGCGCCGCTCGTCAATAAGCTGACGCCGTTCCATGCGGGCCAGCCCGGCCCAGGGTCTGCCGTCCGGCACCGCCCGCTGACCCGAGGAGTACTCGGCGACTAGGTCCTCAATCGGGCGGGCTAGGCCGGTCCGCTCGTCCACCCAGCTGTTGAAGATCTGCTTGAAGATCCACTGCGTCCAGCGGTAATAGCCGGGATCGGTGGTCTCGACACTGCGCCGCGGGTCGTAGCCCATGCCCAGCCGCCGCAGTTGCGCGCGCATGTTGTCGCTGTTGCGGCGGCTGGTGACCTGCGGGTGTTCGCCGGTACCCAGCGCGTACTGCTCGGCCGGGAGCCCGAACGAGTCGAAGCCCATCGCGTGCAGCACGTGGCGACCGGTCATCCGCAGGTACCGGGCAAACGCGTCCGTGGCGATGTAGCCCTCGGGGTGGCCGACGTGGATGCCGGTCCCGCTGGCGTACGGGA
>JASIBJ010000272.1 GCA_030045215.1 Streptosporangiaceae bacterium
GCTCGACCTAGCCGGCCAATCGCCAGCGCTACCCCGCCCCAGGTCAGATCGGAGGCTGTCGTCGCGGCCCTGGCCACGAGCGTGATCGCGACCGCCGAGCCGTGCGGCACCACGGCACCGAGCGTGGCCAGCAGGATGAGATCACGCGGGCCGATCCCGCTGGGGAACACGACAAGCAGCAGCCCGGCCGAGTAGGCAAGTGCGTAGGCGCCGACCGCGAGCAGGAAGGGGTCCGGCGCGCTCGGGGTCAGGTCCGCAATCACGATCCATACCTGCAGCCCGAGGAACAGCCAGCCCAGCGCCGTCCAGCCGACCGCCGCGACCAGGCCGGGCATCGTGGGCCGGCGTTCAAGCGGCTGCATTCGTGCCAGCCTCAGGGCGCGGTCCACGAGCCTGCCGAGGATGGGCGGGTAGAGGCACAAGGCGATTACCGGGATGAATGCCAGCACCCAGCGATAGTGGCGGGCAGCCGCCGCCGAGGCCAGCGGGAGTGCCACCGCCGCAATGGCAAGACCGACCGCGATGCTGACGGCCAGCCCGATGACTATCGAGGCGCCGACGCGTCGCCGCGGCACGGCGTTGTCGTGCCCCAGCTCGACCATCGCCGCGACCGACCACACCGCGCCAGGCACGTACTTCGCCAGCTGGCCAAGGAAATTCACCCTCATGGCCGCGCGCACCGGAAGCCGGGAACCAAGATCGGCCAAGACCGTCCGCCAGGCGAGCATCATGCAGAATCCGCCGGCCATTGCCGCCAGCGCCGATGCCGCCACCGAGTACCAGTGCAGGCGGCCGAGGGCGACCTGCATCTGCGGCCACTCCGCGTATATGCCGTAGGCACAGAACCCGAGCACGAGCAGCAGGAGGCCCGCCCGCACTCGCGGGCTTGCCACCAGACGGCCAAACCTGGCCCAGCTGTGCCTATCGGTCATGACTCATGGTTCAAGTAACTGTCGCGCGAGCCGCGCCGTGATTGCCGGCCGCGCCGCGCCGACGGCTCGAGACGTACGGGCCACCTCATCCTGGTGCCGGAACTGCGGGGACCGGGATGTCGGATTTATTTTGGAACAGACCTCCCACGGCGGTGTTGGCGACGCACAATCCCGCTGGATCCGGGCTCGTAATGACGACCTGATTCGCGCTTCCCTCGACGGGCAGGTACGCGGTACCTTCGCCGCCGGTCAGGTAAAGCTGGGCCGAGTGCGCGCCGAAAGACACCGAGACGCCCTGGGCGGCAGAGGCGACGTAGTACATCCGCAGGATCCAGGGTCCGTTGGTCACTGTAGCGGTGCTGTCCAGCGGCACCGTGATGGTGCCGTTGGCCGACGGCCAGCACGTGGTTTTGCCTGGCAGCGGCTTGCTGTAGACGCCGACGATGGCGGCTGGCCACAACCGGCCATCCGGCGTGAACACCTTGAGGTTAGGGATTACGCCGTCCGGCTCGCGGATCCAGCGAATCTTCCCGACCGCCATGCTGCCAATGACCTGGCTCTCGTAGCCGCCCGTTCCGAGCAACAGCGAGGCCATCACGGTCGGCGGGGCGTGCTGATCGACGACGGTGGTGCCGGACGGGACGGATGCGACCGCCTCCTCGGCGGTGGCGATGAATGACCGGCCTGGTGCGCTCGTGGTCGAGCCGATATAGGTCTGGACCGAGTAAATAGAGCCGAGCACGAACGCGGCGAGCACGAACCCCGTCATCATGGGGGCAACCTGGCCGCGGACCACTCGCTGCTGGCGTCTTCCGTAGTAGTCAGGCCGCCCGGCCACGGGCCAGATGGCCAGGCCCAGGCAGATAACCAGGATCGGCACTGCATCAGCGACATAGTGGGTGTCCAGGCCGAGAAACACCGTCAGGGCGGGATTCAGCAGGTCTGTGCGGCCGATGATGATGGGCGCCATGTCGGCGCCGAGCAGCCACAGCGCCAGCAAGGCCCAGGCCCGCCACGCGTGCCTGCGGTACCAGATCGTGATGACGACGACTGCAGCGGCCGCCAGCAGCGCCAGCCGCATGAGCGCGGCCGGAGGAGTGGCGAACGCGTCGATGCCGTTGCCGAACCATCGCCATGGCCCGCCGAAGGCGCCAGGCACGAAGCTGTCCGTGAACAGGTCGTACATGAACGTCCCGACACCGTGCGGGGCCCCGACCTTGGTCGGCAGTGCGCCAGGGGCCGACAGCCGGATCGCGAACAGCACGGCGTAGCCGGCCAGCAGCACGCCGTACACCGTCCACGCCTTCCAGTACCGGGCCACGGACCGGAGCGCCGCCCTGAGCCACAATCCCTCGGCGAAGAAGGCGGTGGTCACTCCGAAGATGAACAAGGGCAGCAACAGCCCCTTGTCGGAGAACAGCATGCTGACGAGCAGCCACCCGGCCGCCGCGGCCATCTGCCGGACGCTTCCGGTCCGCAGGTAGCGGATGTGAGCGTCCAGGGCCATGAAGGTCGCCAGCATGAAGGTGACACCCTCGATGCCATTGGACCACCAGACCAGGTCGGGAATCGTGAGCGGGCACAGCAGGTAGATCAGCAGCGGTATGAGGATCGCGGGGCGATTCCCGAATAGCGTGCGCAGCAACCTGAGCAGGGCAAGGCAACTAGCCAGCAAGATCGCCAGGAGCACCGCTGAAACGAGCGACCAGTTGTACTCCGAGATCCTGGCCATCACCCAGGCCAGCGCGAACGGGCCCGGATCAAGATGCCCGCTCTGCACGAACATCAGGTAATTCCAGGTGAAACCCATGTGGGCCGCGCGGTCGAAGTAGGTGAAGTCGTCCTGCCAGAAGTAGAAGTGGCGCAGCACGCACGCCTTCCACACCAGCTGTGCTGCGATCAGCGCGTAGGCAGCCAGCGAGATGCCGTTCCCGCGCAGCACCCTGGCCGAGAACTCGGGCCACGTCATCGGCTCATCGGCGCGCGGGTGCCTGGTGGCCGGCAGGGTACCGCGATGCGGCTCTATCGTCACTGCGGGCAGGCCTCGTCACATAGCGTCAATGCGCCCACCAGCCAATCTGCCGCTTGCACGGGACTCTCGCACCGAGCGCACAGCCGAGCTTACTGACAGTACTCAGGCGAATCAAGATTTATGCCTCGTTCCGGAGCAATCACCGGCATCTTGGTCCAGGCCCACGCCCCCTGCCAGCTGGCCCGGTTGCGGCTCATAGGTCGCGCTCCGGCACTGCGTGGCGTCATGTGGCGAGGTGCCAGTAACGTACCGACCGGTAATTTATACCGGACAATGACGCATCATCCTGGTAATTCCGCGAAGCGCCAGCGCCCGTAGGCCTCGCGCCGCGGGCTAACCCTCCCAGCAGGCGAACCCGGCCGGCGCCGTCAGATCTTGGTGGCCTGGTCGGCCCAGTACGGGTCGCGCAGCCGGCGCTTGAGCAGCTTCCCGCTCGGGTCGCGGGGCAACTCCGCAGTGAAGTCGATCGACTTGGGCCATTTCATCTTCGCCAGCCGGCCCTCGAGCCCGGCCAGGATCTCCGTCGCCAGCTCGTCGCCGGGCTCCACCCCGGGCGCGGGCTGCACGACCGCCTTGATCTGCTCGCCCCAGTCCTCATCCGGAATGCCGAAGACGGCCACGTCGGCGACCTTCGGGTTCATGATGATCTCTGACTCGATCTCGGCCGGGTAGATGTTCGCCCCGCCGGAGATGATCATGTCCGACTTGCGGTCGCAGAGGAAAAGAAAGCCTTCCTCGTCGAGGTACCCGATGTCCCCGACGGTGAAGAATCCGCGCAGCCGGTTCGCCTTCGTCTTTGCCTCGTCCCCGTAGTACTCGAACTCCCCGACGCCCATCTTCATGTAGATCGTGCCGGGACGCCCGGTCGGCTGGGGATTCCCGTCCTCATCCGCGACGAGCAGCTCGCTGATCGGCCAGGCGTTACCGACCGTGCCGCGATGAGCCCGCCACGCCTCGGGGGAGGCGATCGTCCCGCCGCCCTCGGTGGCCGCGTAGTACTCCCAGACGCAATCGCCCCACCACTCAAGCATCTGCTCCTTGATCCCGATCGGGCACGGAGCGGCCGCGTGGATGAGCCAGCGCATCGACGACAGGTCGTATTCGGCCTTGACCTCGTCTGGTAGCGACAGCATCCGCTTGAACTGGGTCGGCACCATGTGCGAGTTCGTGCACCGGTAGCGCTGGACAAGCGCGAGCGCGGTCTCGGAGTTCCAGCCGTCCATGCACACGAGCGTGTGACCCATGTGCAGCGCGCCACCGCCGAAGACCGTTACCGCGGTGTGGTAGTTCGGCGAGGTCAGCAGGTGCGCGTTCGGCTGGCCAGCGGTGACGCCGAAGAATTGCAGCAGAAACGAGGCCAGCTCCATGGCCTCGTCCGGATCCATCCCCGACAGGGCTCGGCGCACTCCCTTGGGCCGTCCGGTCGTACCCGAGGTGTAGTGCATGGTGGCGCCCGCGGTGCGGTCGTCCGGCATCGTGTCCGGCTGGCCGGCCCGCAGCTTCTCGACGGGGGTGAAGCCTGGCACCTCGCCGTAGCTGAACCGCGCGTCGGCAGGAATGCCCGCCTGGTCGGCGGTTGCCAGGCCGAGATCGGCGAACCGCTCGTGCACGAAGAAAGCCTTGGCCCCGCAGTCGGCCACGATGTAGGCGGCCTCGGGCGCCGTGAAGTGCCAGTTGATCGGCGTCAGGTACCAGCCAGCCTGGAGCGCGGTCAGGTACAACTCGACCGGCGCGACGCCGTTGGGCAGCAGTGCGGCTATGCCGTCTCCCGGCTCCAGCCCGTGAGCCCGCAGCGCGTGAGTCAGCTGATTCACCCGGCCGAGCAGGTCGCCCGCGGAGTGCTCAGTTCCGTCGGGCTCGACCACCGCAGTCCATCCCGGATCTTCCTGCGCCCGGCGCCAGAATCCCCTCGAGCTCACCGCCACCTCCGGTTCTATCGACTGGCAACCGCTAGCGCGGCCGGATGCCCGGGCCGCGCGGCGGGGTCGCCGTTACCCAAAACTAGAACGTGTTTCATGCTGTCGGCAACTGCCGGCCCGGCGGCCTGCGCCGCCGGGCGGCATGCACAGACCGGGCGGGACCTGACTCCAGGTCCCGCCCGGCCTACGTGAGTGGTCGGCGCAGCGCTGCTCAGGCCTCGGCGCCCACTTCCTCGTCGTCATCCTCGTACTCGTAGTCGTCCGGGCCTTCGCTGTTGATCAGCAGCAGGACGCCCAAGACCAGCAGGACGATCGCGACCAGGCCGGCAACCAGGGGTCCGATCGACTGCACGATGGAGATGTCCGTGTCGTACGAGCTCGCGGTGTTCACGGCCGCCTGCACGGACCCTGGCGTGGTGGTCAGCGTGCCGCTGAACAACGTCAGGGCGGTCGCTCCGGTGCTCGGGTTCTCGAGCGTCTCCGAGGACTGCTGGATCTGCTTGACCGGGGCGCCGGTGCCGGGGTCGACATAGTAGGTGTACGTCGCAGTGAGGTACTCGGGCAGCGTGACCTCGGCCTGACTCATGTCGACAAGTGAGCCCGGCAGGGACACCGTGCCGTATTTCTGGTTGCTGATGTGCTGGACGAAGACGTAGGTGCTCAGGCCGTCAACGGTGGCGGTGCCGGTGTAGTTGGCCGGCGTGGCCTGCAGCAGGGTGGTGTTGAACACCTCGTACGTCTTCTTCTGCACGCCGATCGGCCAGACGTCGCCCTGCCCGGAGAAGTGCGGCCGGCTGGTTCCCACCTCTGCGCCGCAGCAGTTCTCCAGCACGCCGGTCCGCCGGTTGAAGGCCAGCGTCTGGGTGGGGTAACTGATCGGGGCACCCGGGTTGTGGCCGTGCGTGATGTCGAAGATGCCGGTCTGTGTCGTCCAGACCGCGGTCGATCCGGTGCCGGCGCTCACGTTGCCCTGGGTTGTCGCGGTCGCCCGGACCGTCGCTCCGTTGACCTCGGAAACGGACGCCTGGCTGAAGTACGTCACGTTGGTCCCGACCAGCGTGGTCACCGTGTACTCGTTGAGCGGGAACAAGACGACCTGGCCCGGCAGGAAGAAGTAGCTCATCAGGGCGAGCACCAGCAGGAACGCTCCCAGCCCCGTGAGGGTAACCCCGACTGGACGGCGCATCGAACCTCTCCAAGGGATGGTTGCGGTATGTCAGATAGCGGACGCTTCGATCAAGATTGGCATATCGTACCGACCGGTAGGTAGGGCCGTCACGCGAAAACTGGATACATATCGGTAACGGCCACCGCACTCCTCACGGGCCGGCGGCGCGACGGAAGCGAGCCGTTCGTTTCCTTCGGCCTGGCCAGGCGCGGTAGAGATGAGAACAGGTTCTAGCGAGATCCTCAACGGTCGGCCACCGCGGCGCCCGGCCGCGTCGCAGCAGGCCGCGCCGTCGGACCGGCATAAGCCGGCACCCCGAGGAGCACCCGCGCAGAGGACGATCCGCTCAACCTGCCGGGCCGGCCGCCGCGTCAAGACGCTAGCTCCCGCTCCCGTAGTTGAAAGACGACTGGTTCGTCGGGGCGACGGAACTACTGACTAGCGCGGTGGTCGCGAACGCGGCCCCAACGGCGAGGACCGCCCCGATCACCAGCGCGGCGATAAGAAGCGTCAG
>JASIBJ010000273.1 GCA_030045215.1 Streptosporangiaceae bacterium
GTCGAGCACCGAGAAGGGAACGCGGACGCGGCCGGTCACGACCGCAAGATTGCCAGCACGGGCATGAACGAGCAACCAGGCGGGGAGGCCAAAAGCCGCCTGCCTGCCTAGGCCAGACAAGCCCTCTGGCGCCTGTCGCGGGCGATCCTGGCCGGGGTCGGGCTCGCTGACGGCGCAGCGCCGAGCGAGATGCGGGACTGCAGCAGATCGGCCGGGGGGCTCGCAACCAAAGCCGTCGCATGTCTGTCTGAATAGGTATGAGGTACGTGGCTCCTTCGCGCCTGCAAGTCGCAGCGCTCCTGACCATCGCTTTAGTTTCGGGCTGCGGCGCAGCCGCAGCGCCGATGGCCGGCCATCACGTCACTGTCTCGCCGCACCCCGCGAGAACGGTGTCATCCGCCCGACCGTCGTTCCTCCCGCTGTCGTTCACCGCTGTCAGTGCGACCCACTGGTGGGTGCTTGGCGCCGTGCCCTGCGGCGCCAGGGACTGCCTGAGCATTAAGACCACGGCCGATGGCGGCGCCACCTTCCGGTCACTGCCGGCCCCGCCGGGCACGTTTGAGCCGAGCCCGGGCGCCGCGCCCGCCGAGTCTTCCATTCGCTTTGCCGATGCGAAGGACGGGTGGGTGTTCGGGCCCAAGCTCTACGCCACCCATGACGGCGGCCTGCGCTGGACCGCGATCAGGATGCCGGGCGTCGTCCAGGAGCTGGAGCCGGGCCTTGGCCAGGTCTACGCCGGCGTGTTCCCCGCTACCCCGTGCAGCAACACCGGAACCTGTTCAACCGGCACGCCGAAGCCGCAGCTGTGGCGAACGCTGCCCTCGAGTAACCACTGGGTAGTCGACCGGGCCGCCGGCGCTATCAGCTACTCGCTAACCGTCCACGGCACTTCCGTATGGGTGATCAACGGGATGCTGACGCGTGACGGATACGTCATCGGCACGCGGCTGCTGCACTCGGTCAATGCCGGCCGCACGTTCGCGGTCGAGCCGCAGCAGGTGACCGGCATCATCTGTGACTACTCGCCGGTTAGCGCGACCTTCCTGTGGGCCTACTGCAGCGGCGGTCACTTCATGTTCCCCTTCGTGTCGAGCGACGGCGGGGCATACTTCACCGCCGTCGGGAGTCAAACCGCCCGGATCACGCCGGTCGGCTACGCCAACGGCTCGGGGCTGATCGCAGCGTCGGCGAGCACCGCGGTGGCGGCTAGCAGCATTCCCGTCCCCAACGTGGGCATGCCGCTGATCCGCAGCACCGACGAGGGCGCGCACTGGAAGGTCGTTCAGGCCCAGCCAAGCGTCAACGGCCAGTGGTCGCTGATCGGCTTCACCACGCCCACCGTCGGTTACGCCCTCTGGCAGAGCTCTGCCCACGGCTACGCGACGGCCCAGCTCTGGCGCACGACCGACGCGGGCGCCAAGTGGACGCCCGTCAGGGCCCTGACCTGAGACGGCCTCGGGTCTGCCGGCGATCGTTACTCAGGTATGCGGGCGAAAGCGCGCACAGGGACGGTTCCGAGTTGCTCGATGCGCAACGGCACGGCGGTAAACCGGGCGCCGGTAGCTGGCAGTTGCTCCAGGCCGGTGAGGTGCTCGATGACGGGAATGCCGGCGGCCAGCAGCAGCGTGTGCGCGGGTCGGGCGCGGTCGGCAATGTCGTCGATGTTCAGCGCGTCGATGCCCACGAGCGCAGCGTCGTGATCGGAGAGCCATGCGGCGCCCGCGCTGGTCAGGAAGTGCGGGTCCTCGGCGTAGGCCGGTGAGCCGAACCGTGTGTCGTCGCCGGTGTGCAGCAGCACCGCCCGGCCTGCAACATCGAATCCTGCCAGGGCGCCGACGTCGATGCCGGGCTGGCGCGCGCCAGTCACCCGGATCACGACGGCAGGCAGGTCGGCGGTCCTCTCCAGGGGAATGCCGGTCACGTCGGCGCCACCTGGATAGCGGTGATACGGGGAATCGAGATAGGTGCCGGTGTTGCCCACGAGCGTGACCCGGTCGATCTCGAATTCGGTGCCCGGCGCATACTGCGCGCGCGAGGCATCCCGGGTCAGGTACGGGCGAATCTCCGGGCCGGGCAGGCCCGGAACGGTAATCATCCCGGCCCGGATGACATGGCTGAGCTCCACCAGCCGGCCGTCGGCGAGCGGCCGCGTGCGGCTGTGATCCGAGGGCCCGCCGCGCGTCCCCTTATGCGGCTCGGCGAATATCTCCACGTTGCTGAGGGTGACCGAGTCGGTCATCAGCAGGCCAAGGGAGGTCACGAAAAGCGCGGCAATAACGTCCTCGTCCGCGTCGCGGGCCGGGATATCGACGCGGAACCCGTGCGCGGTCAGATCGCCGCCATTGCTGAACGTGATCGCGGCATCGAATGACGCTCGGTACTCAGTCATCAGAGCTCCGTTCGGGAACGAGGGGAGGAACATGGATCTGTCGTCACAGCGCCGCGGGTGTTCCGCGGCGATGACAGGCGTCTGCGTCCTTCGGGTCCCGCTACTTCTTGCCCCGCAGCGGCCTGGCCTGGCGACCCCAGTGGCCGCTGCCGCTGTCTGGTCGCCCGACGTTCACGACCTGGACCGGCAGGTCGTCGCCGGCCATGCGGAGGACCTGGTCGGCGACCGTAGATCCGGCCAGCAGCCGAGACAGGTTCGACCGGTCGCGGGACCCGACCACGAGCTGGGCGGCGCCGGCCTTGCGCGCGGCGCGTATGAGTCCCGATGCGGGGTCACCGGCCTTGACCTCACTGAACTCACCGTGCAGCTCCTTAAGCAGATGCCGGTCCTCGGTCAGCCACGCCCTGGCCGACCTGTCCATGTTGTCGAGGGGCCGGACATGTACCCCCAGTACCCGGGCGCCGGACAGCTCGGCGAGCCGGGCTGCGTAGCGAATAAGCCATTCGTCGGCCGGCGACCCGGCCAGCGCGGTGACGATGACGGCGGCATCGGTCGCCGCGCACTCGCCGTGGGCGGCCACAAACGCCGCAGCCGGATCGGGAACCGAGTCGTCGAGCCACAGCTGGGCCAGTTCGCGCAGCGCTGCCAGGTTCGCGAAACGGAAATAACTCGACAGAGCAGCATCGGCCTGCTCGGCGGCGAATACCAGACCCTGGGCCAGCCGACGGCGCAGCGCCGCCGGCGCCAGGTCGACGAGCTCGACCTCGCCGGCCTGCACGAAAGCGTCCGGCACCGGCTCGCTCGCCCGCACCCCGGTGATACGGGAAACCAGCGGGCCCAGCGACTCGATATTGGTCACGTTCAAGGTGGTATAGACGTCGATGCCGCCCTCGAGCAGCTGGGCGACATCCTGCCAGCGCTTCAGGTTGTCGGCGCCGGGCACGTTCGCGTGGGCCAGCTCGTCTACCAAGGCCAGGCCCGGCCGACGGTCCAAGACCGCGGCGACATCCAGCTCTTCGATGCTCACACCCCGGTAGCTGACCCTCCCGGTCAGCTCCTCCAGACCATCAACTTGCGCCGCGGTCGCCTCCCGCCCGTGACGCTCCCAGAAGGCCAGCACGACGTCGACCCCAGACCTCCGCCGGGCACGGCCGTCCCGCAGCATCGCGTAGGTCTTGCCGACGCCCGGCGCGATGCCCAGGTACGTGCGCAGTCGCCCCTGGGCAGCCGATGGCCCCGGAGCGTCCTGTGCACCGGCAGCCGTCTGCCTGCCGCCCGCGCCGCTGCCGCCGGCCGGCCGTCGGACCTTGCCCGCCGCGGCGGCGCGGGCTCGGCCCGCCTGATCATCCCGACCTGCCTGCACTCCACCATTATCCGCACCGGCTCGGTTGCCACGGTCACGTCGGCGCGGCCGGCCGCACGCCGTAGCCGGTCGCGATGTGCCCGCAGCCAGTCCCCGCTCTCTGGTGTGCAGCGGCCGTTACCCAGGCTCGTTCGGCAGGCAGCCGCCCCCGTGCTCGGCCTGAAAGGTCCGTACAATATCGGAGGATGAGCACGAGAACACCGTGGATATTCGTCGACTGTGAGGCACGCGGCACCAGCCCCGTACACGGCGTCCTGACCGAGTTCGGGGCCGTGCACTACGACACGCGCGAGACGTTCCACGGACGCCTCTTCCACGCCACTCCGGACCCGGCTAACCCGGCGATCAGCGTTGTCGGCGAGCGGATCGCATCCGACACGGAAGTCGCCAGGGAATTTGCGGCCTGGCTCCACGGTCACCTGAACAGCATGCACCCGGTCTTCGTGAGTGATAACCCGGCCTATGACTGGCAATGGATAGCGGGCATGTTCGATCGGGCGGGCATGGACAACCCGTTCGGGCACTCAGGCCGCCGGATCAGCGATTTCTGGGCCGGCCTCAACCGGGACTGGAGCGACACCCAGGGCTGGAAGCGATTCAGGAGGACAGCTCACGACCACAATCCCGTCCATGACGCGATGGGCAACGTCGAGGCGTTCGACGAGATCCTGCGCAGGGTGAAAAGCGGCACGTTCACGCGGTGACCACCTCGCAACCAGGCAGAACCAGCGGATCCAGGGCCGAGCGCTACTGCACCTGAAGCACCTCGAACGCCGGGTGCCTGGCCGCGATGGCGCGAATCTGGTCGTCGCTCGAGTCTGGCCCGGTGCCCTCGAAGAAGATCCCGACCTCCGCCTTCCACCGCTTGAGGTAGGCGCGCAGCACGGGCACCTTCTCATCGTCGGTGAGCTCGCGGCCGCGAAAGGCTTCGGCCCGCTTGCCCACGCGCAGCTCACCGGTGCCGACTGCCCGCAGGTTGCGTACCCACTGCGTCTCGCCGCGGGGCGCGACGAGGTAGCGGGAACCGTCGTAGGTCAGCAGGTTCACCGGCGTGGTGCGCCACTGGCCGCTCGTCCGGCCCTTCACGGCCAGGATCCGCGAGCCCAGAACGCTGATGCCCTTCCGGGTCAGGAACGCGACGGCCTGGTTGAAGACATTGCGCGTGAACCAGCCGGGGGCGCGGTAGTGATCGGACACCTTAGCCAGCCTAGGCCAGCACGCGCTCACGCGGTTGCGATGCCGTCACGACTGCATGTACCATCTGGTTCATGTACCAAATGGTACACAGACAGGATGGCAGGTGTTGACCGATGGGCAAGCTGCATGTCGAAGCCGAGCAGATCGCCGCGGCGGCGCCCGACGATGTCTGGGCGCTGGTCAGCGACGCCACGACGTATCCACGGTGGGGGCCCTGGCATGAGGCCGGCTACCGGTCGGCGGGCGATGCCTCACCCCGTGGCCCCGGCGCGGTGTACTGGCTGCGCTCCTCGCACCGCTACGGACTCCGCCGCCCCGTCTCAGTCGAGAAGATCCTCGAGATCGAGGAAGGGCGGCGCCTGGCTTACACAGTGATCGGGGGTATCCCGGTCCGCAACTATCGCGCCGAGATCACCTTGACGCCGACTGCCGACGGGACGCGGATCCGCTGGGCAGCGTCGTGGGACCGGACCGTGGCGGGCCGCCTTGCGCACCACTCGCT
>JASIBJ010000274.1 GCA_030045215.1 Streptosporangiaceae bacterium
CCGGGCCTGGCCTGGGCTGCGGTCGCGGCGCGCTTGGCCTCGGCGTCGCAGCGGGCCTGGCCGGCTCCGCCCTGGCCGGGGAGACCTCGGCCGGCGAAACCTCCGGCGACGGAACCTCCGCCGACGAGCTCGCTCCATCCGCGTCCTGGCCGGCCGACACCGCAGACTCGGCTGCCTCGCCGGCCGCGGGCGTCGAACGGGTCGCGCTGGCCCTGGTCGTGCCCGGCGCGGCGGAGGCCGCAGCCTCGTCGCTCGCAGCCTGGGCCTGCTCGGCTTGGGCCTGCTCGGCTTGAGGCTGCCCGGCCTGGGCTTGCTCCGCCTGAGCCTGCTCCGCCTGAGCCTGCTCCGCCTGAGCCTGCTCGGCGTGAGCCCGCTCCGCTTGGGCCCGCTCCTCCTGGCTGGCCGAGGCCCGCGAGCGCGGGGCCCGCTCCGTCTTAGCGCCGGCCATCGCCTCGGTCTTGCGCTTATGCGGCCCGATCACCATGATCATGTTCCGGCCGTCCTGCTTCGGGGTGGACTCGACAAAGCCCAGCTCCTCAACGTCGGCGGCCAGCTTCTGCAGCAGCTTGAAGCCCAGCTCGGGCCTGGACTGCTCGCGGCCCCTGAACATGATCGTCACCTTGACCTTGTCGCCCGCCTTCAGGAAGCGCTCGACATGGCCCTTCTTGGTGCCGTAGTCGTGCGGGTCGATCTTCGGCCGGAGCTTGATCTCCTTGATGACCGTCTGGGCCTGGTTCTTGCGCGATTCCCTGGCCTTGAGCGCTGACTCGTACTTGAACTTTCCGTAGTCCATGAGCTTGGCAACAGGGGGCCGGGCCATCGGCGCAACCTCGACCAAGTCGAGATCTGCCTCTTGGGCCAGCCGGAGCGCGTCCTGAATGGCAACGATCCCGACCTGCTCGCCGTTCGGGCCGACGAGCCGTACTTCAGGTACCCGGATGCGCTCGTTGATACGAGGTTCGGTGCTGATGTGACCTCCTTAAGTCACCATGTTCCTGAGCTGGGACCTTCCCGGCCCAGGAAGTGCGGAGCTCCCATGGAATGCAGAAAGCCCCGCATATTGTGCTGCGGGGCCACCATGCGGGAGCCGCTCCCGTCGGCAGGCCGCGCCTACCAAAGGGCATACCCCCAACGCCGCTGCCGGCGCATCGCGCGTCGGCAGACGCGTCCGGCCCGACCAGCCAGCCCGTAGGCTGACCGGCTGCCAGCTAGCCTTACCTTCTGGGCTGGCCGGCTGAATACCCGCCGGCATCGGGCTCATCGAGCGCCATGCCGGCCAGGTGGGAGGTGGCCGGGGTGGTCCTCCGCTTGCACGCCCGGCACTAACTGCCGAGCATTCACGTCCAGCAAGAGTAACGCATTCTGGTACCTGCCGGTATTCCCGCCGGTGGTTACCTGTCTGCTTGGTGACTTATATCGGAACGAAGCCTGAGAGCGGCTAGCCCGGCCGCCCGCATGGCCTCGACCGGGGCGGGCCGACCCGTCATCAGCCTGACCTGCTCCGCGGCCTGATGCAGCAGCAACTCGAAGCCTCCGATGATCACGGCTCCGGCCGCCCCCGCGGCGGCCGCAAGCTTGGTTGGCCACGGGTGATAGACCACATCAAAGACCACCTGAGCCGCAACCCGGCCGTCGGCGATCAGGCCAGCCCAGTCGTCGGCAACCCCGGCGGGCACGGTCGACAGCAGCAGCCCCCACGGCCGGGCACCGCGCTCGGCCAGCCAGGCCTGCCTGAGCTCGCCCGGCCCGAACGGAGTCAGCCGCACCCCGATGCCGACCCGGTCCGCGACCGCGAGCAGCTGCCTGCCTCTGACCTGGTCCCGTACGGCCACGGTGACGTCGCGGGCACCGGCATCGCGTAGCGCAGCCAGGGCCGAGGCGGCGGTCGCCCCGCCGCCCAGGACAAGCACGTCGCTGGCGGGCCGCGCCACCCCGCCCTCCGCGAGCGCAGTGACCATTCCGGGAATATCGGTGTTATACCCAGATCGCCGCCCGCCGGCCAGCACGACCGTGTTCGCGGTGCCGACCTCGGTGACGAGCGGCGCGGCCTCGTCCAGTAGCGGTAGCACGGCCCGCTTGAGCGGCATGGTCAGCGACAGCCCGGCCCATTCCGGACCGAGCGAGGCCAGCAGCGCGGGCAGGCCGCTCTCGTCGCACTCGATGGCCTCGTAGGTCCAGCCGTCCAGGCTCAGCTCGCGGTAGGCCGCGGTGTGCAGGACCGGCGACAGCGAGTGGGCTATCGGCAAGCCGAGCACGGCTGCCCGCATGCCGGTCGTCGCCTTAGAGCCCGTTGTTCTTGGCCTCCTGCGACCAGGTCTGGAACTGGGCGTTGCTGTTGGTGAACAGGGTCAGGCCCTGCTTGTTCACGGTCACGAAGTAGAGCCAGTTGTCGCTCGAGGGCGCCGGGTGCAGCACCGCCTCGATCGCCGCGACGTCGGGCGAGTCGATCGGGCCGGGCGGCAGGTTCGTGTGCAGGAACGTGTTGTACGGCGAGTTCACGCGCAGGTCGCTGCTGGTCAGAGCGTAAATGTACTTGCCCGTGACGTAAGCGACGGTGCTGTCCAGTTGCAGCGGTATGTTCTGGATCAGCCGGTTGTCCAGCGTCCTGGCCACGTCCTTGTAGTACTTCTGGCCGACCTCGGCCTCCAGCAGGCTCGCCTCGGTGATCACCTGACCCTCGGTGAACTGCGCATGCCTGGCCCCCGCCGCCAGGCCGATCGAGCCCGTCACGACGTTGAACTCGTGCACGGCCGCCTGCAAGATCTGCAGCGCGGTCGTCGATCCGGGGACGTAGGGGTAGGTGGCCGGGTAGAGGTATCCCTCCAGGTTGCCGTCGGCGAAAGAAGGAAGGCCCAGACCCGACGTGTCCTTGGCCGCCGCCTGGAACTGGCTGAGCGGAAGACCGGTCTCCGCCGCCAGGCTCGCCAGGATGACCGATTCGCGCTGGCCGTCGACGATCGTGACGTCCGAGTTGACCTTGGACGCCGGGTTCACCAGCAGGGCCCAGGCCGCAGCCGGGCTCATATGCTCG
>JASIBJ010000275.1 GCA_030045215.1 Streptosporangiaceae bacterium
ACTGATCAAGTACAAGGGCCTATCAGTCGCGCCCGCCGAACTGGAGGCGCTCTTGCTCAGCCACCCGGCAGTCGCGGATGTCGCTGTGGTGCGCCACCCGGACAAGGCAGCCGGCGAGGTGCCGAAAGCCTATGTCGTACGCCGCGATGCCATTTCAGGGCCGGAACTCATGGACTGGATCGCGGCGCGGGTGGCCCCCTACAAGCAAGTGCGGCTGATCGAGTTCACCGACAGCATCCCAAAGTCCCCGTCCGGAAAGATCCTGCGCAGACTGCTGGTATCTGGCGAGGCTGCTGCCGCACCGGCCAGCCCCGAACGCGTCCCGGCCACGCCATGAAGACCGCTCCTGCCGATGCTGCATGGACCCGCACCGGCCGAGCCGATCGCGGCGGCGACCTGTGCGGTACTGTCGCGGTGATCAGCGGCGGCGGGCGTGGCCTGGGCAAGCTAATGGCGGTCGAGCTCGCCAGAGCCGGTGCGGTCGTTGGCCTGCTCGCGCGTTCGGGTGCCGAACTCGCCACTGTGACCGCGGAGATCGAGCGGTCAGGCGGGACGGCGGCCGCAGCCGCTTGCGACGTCAGCGACCCGCAGGCGACGGCCGGTGCAGTGACCGAACTAGCACAGCGGCTGGGACCGGCGAGCCTGCTGATCAATAACGCGGGGGTTCCCGGGCCTGCGGGGCAGCTCTGGGACGTTAGCCCAGGGGAATGGTGGCGGGCGATCGAGGTCAACATCGGCGGAGCGTTCACGCTCACCCGGCTGCTGCTCCCTGACATGATCGCTGCAGGCCGCGGCCGCGTGGTCAACATCACCAGCAACGCGGGCGTATACCGCTGGCCACTGATGTCAGCGTATGCCGCGTCGAAGGCCGCGCTGATCAAGCTGACCGAGACACTCGCCTCGGAGACGCGCCCACGCGGCGTGTCGGTGTTCAGCGTCGATCCCGGGCTGCTGCCCATCGGTCTCGGCGAGACAGCCCTGAACAGTCGCGCGGGGCCGCGGACGCCCCAGGGCCAGGTCTTCGGCTGGATCCGCGACCAGCTGAACTCCGGGCACGGCAGCGATCCAGCCAGGACTGTCCGGCTGATCGTGGCTCTGGCCGCTGGGCGATGCGACCGGCTGTCGGGCCGCCACCTGTCCGCGTCGGACGATCTGGACGTCCTGCTGGGCCACATTGACCGTATCGAGCGGGACGACCTGCACACGCTCCGGCTGGGCAGATTGTGCTGACCCAGGTGATGCCCTGCCTGGCTGCCGGAGGTATTAGATTGCGGGGAAATGCCGCGAGAAATGTCAGTCGTGATCATCGGCGCCGGAGTGGGCGGCCTCACGCTGGCGCTGGCGCTTCGGCGCCGGGGCATCGAGGCCGAGATCCTGGAGCAGTCCGCCGAGCTGCGCGAGGTCGGTGCGGGCGTCGGCCTGTCGGCCAACGCGACCCGCCTGCTGCGGGACATCGGGCTCGGCGAGAGCCTGGCGAGTGCGGCGACCGAGCCAACCAGGCTGGTGCACCGAGATGGCCGCGACGGCCGCCTGCTCGCTGCCACTGACGGTCCGGAGTGGTACCGCGGCGCGTTCGGCGCGCCCTGGGTTGGCCTGCACCGGGCCGACCTGCAGCGGCTGCTCGCCAATGCGGTGGGAACCGAGCGCCTGTTCCTGGGGTGCCGCGCGGAGTCCCTGCACGAGTATGGCCGGGGCATGCGGGTGCGCTGCTCGGCGGGAGCCAGCTTCGACGCCGATGTCGTCGTGGGGGCAGACGGCGTGCACTCCTTCGCGCGGGACTGGGTGACCGGAGGCGACGAGCCGGTCTACTCCGGCACTTCAGGGTTCCGCGGGCTGGTCCCGGCCGCGCAGCTCCGCCACCTAGTGGACCCGGGAGCGCTGCAGTTCTGGGTCGGCCCCGGCGCGCACCTGCTGCACTACCCGATCAGCAGCGGCGCGCTGATCAACTTCCTAGCGGTGATCGATGAACCGGCGCAATGGACCGCACCGGCCTGGATGGAAACCGCCGAGCCTGGCGCACACCTCAAGCCGTTCGCCGGATGGCACCCCGCAGTCACCGAGCTGATCGGCGCCGTCCCGCAATCACCGCGCTGGGGCCTGTTCGCCCAGCGACCGCTGGCCCAATGGAACCGGGGCCCGGTCGTGCTGCTGGGCGACGCCGCGCACGCGATGCTGCCGCACCAGGGGCAAGGCGCGAACCAGACTATCGAGGACGCGTTCGTGCTGGCCGACGAACTTTTCAGCGCGGGAGACGTGCCCACGGCGCTGCGCCGGTACACTCAGCGCCGGCGGGTGCGGACCCGGCAGGTCCAGCTGATGTCCTGGGCGGCGTCAGCCGCACTGCACCTTCCCGACGGTCCGGCCACCCAGCGGCGCGACGCAGCCCTGGCCGAGCTGCCCCAACGCCTGGCCTGGATCCACGGCTACGACGTGCTGGCCGAGGCCCCAAACGACGCAGCGAAGATCCCGCAGCGCCCCCACGGGTCATGAGCGATGGTCGGCAGCCTCAGCAGGCTCGCACAGATCCATCGCTGCCGCGCGATAGGGCTGATAGCCCGCGATCGGCATGATGACCAGCGGGATGCCCGTGATGGTTGGTGAGTCAGTCGCAACCCGGCAGGGCAACGCAGTGACGGCCACCGGATGAGCCGCCCGCCAGCTCGCGCCGGATGGCAGGTGCGGCGAAGGTCGGATCCAGCGAGCCGATCACCTCGGCTGACTCCCGGCGATGTGAAGCCCGATAGCAGCGGCAGCGTACGGGGACGCCGCCGAGTAGGCCAGCGCAACCACGCGGCAGCTGCCGCACTCTGCGTCCCCGGATCCATGGTCCCCGGGCACGGTCCTCGCCGGCCATGGCCTGGCTGGTGCCAGAGGGTGCCAGGCCCGGGCGCCCGGCCTCGGCGCTTATGAAGAGTTCCGCGCCGAGGTCCCGTACGCCCGAGATCTCATCGACAGCTGAGCTGGTGCCGGACTCCCGGCGCTGAGCAGCCGCACGGCGACTCGATTCCATGAGCGCGCCAGGGGTGAAGAGTCCGCGTCCTCATCCGCTGAAGCCTGAAGCCGCACATCACACCCGCCGCGGAAGAATCTCTTACTACCTACAGATCCAATTCCGCCGATGCCAGGATCCCGCGCGGGTGGGCCACAATTGCGGTGCTGAGTTGGTGCTGACAAGCGGTGGGATACCAGGCCATCTACCTGCGGAAACTGCTCGCACCTCCACGAGCTTCACGATTTTCGAGGGCACGTCGGAGATCCAGCGCATGATCATCGGACTGGCCGTTACCGGGCTTGACGTGCGCTAATCACCGCAGGTCATGGCGCTGGTGCGGATCTTGAAAGGGCCCGTCATCTCTGGTTTCTGGCGGTTGGCCGTTTGCCCGTTATTCCTGGTTGGTTCCCGTCAGTTCCCGATAGTCGCTGATATCCCTGCGGGGACGCCGCGCTGGCGTGAAAATCGGGTGGGCTGCCCGCCGACGCCGCTGGCACCTTGGGACTTGAGCCCGCCCGATAGTCTGGCGCCGGGGCCTTGACCTTTGGGTCGCGCATTGTTGCTTCGAGCACGCTGGTTAGATTCTCGGCTTCCCGACCGAGGCCCCCG
>JASIBJ010000276.1 GCA_030045215.1 Streptosporangiaceae bacterium
CGAGCCGCCGCGGAACCGCGGTCACCGTGGCCTCGATCGCGGGCCTCGCGGACGGCTCCGGCCCGCGCTCGGCCGCCGCCACTTGCAGGGACCTGCGCACCAGCATTGCCCGCCGGACGCCGAAGGCTACGGCGGAAAGGCCCGTCAGCGGCGCGCTCACCGCCGACGAGATGCTGCGAGCCAGCCCGGCCATGGCCGACACGTGGCCGGAAAGCTCGGCCATGTTCGTGGTCACCTGATCCATGCTGGCAGTGATCGCGTCGGTCCTGATCAGCTGCTCGTTGGTGCGGTCGATGGCGGCCTGAGCCTGCTCGATCAGCTGATCGGCGCGATCGGAGTACCGGTCCACGATCCCGGTAACAGCAGTCATCAGCCTGGCCAACCGGATGAGTACGTACACGCCCACGCCTGCGAGCACGGCAAAAAACCCGGCGGCGATCAGCGCTGCCAGTTGCCCGGCGCTCATTCGCGACTCCTTGCGCATCCGACTGCTGGCCTTGGCCGACCCTATCGCGGACGTCCGTGCCGCAACCGGTCGAGTGCCCGGAGCGACCATCGCGAGGTCGACCCCCGCCGTGCCTACGTGTCGTCGGCGGCCGGGGCGGGCGTGTTGTCGAGCACGGACCGGATCCGCGCCGAGCGCTCGGCGACGCGCGCCTCGTTCCCGTGCGCGGAGGGCTGGTAGTACCGCTTGCCCACCAGTTCGTCCGGCGCGTACTGCTGCCGCACGATCCCGGCCGGGTCGTTGTGCGGGTACTCATAGCCCTTGCCGTGCCCGAGCCGGGCCGCGCCCCGGTAGCTGGTGTCGCGCAGGTGCTTCGGCACCGGCCCGGCCAGCCCGGCCTGCACGTCCGCGGCCGCCGCGTTGATCGCGACCGCGACGGCGTTGGACTTCGGCGCCAGGGCCACGTGGATCACGGCCTGGGCCAGGTTCAGGCGGGCCTCGGGCAGCCCGACGAACTCGACCGCCTGGGCTGCGGCGACGGCCGCCTGCAGCGCCGTCGGATCGGCCAGGCCGACATCCTCGCTGGCGTGCACGATCAGCCGACGGGCGATGAACCGCGGGTCCTCGCCCGCCTCGATCATGCGCGCCAGGTAGTGGAGCGCGGCGTCGGCGTCGCTGCCCCGCAAGCTCTTGATGAACGCACTGATCACGTCGTAGTGCTGGTCGCCCGACCGGTCGTAGCGGACCATGGCCCGGTCGACCGCGCGCTCCACGATCTCGACGGTAATTTCCGCGCCCTCGGCCAGGCCCAGCGCCGCCGCCTCCAGGTAGGTGAGCGCCCGGCGAGCGTCGCCACCTGCGAGCCTGACCAGGTGCTCGCGCGCCTCGGCGGCCAGCCGCACCGTCCCGCCCAGGCCCCGCTCGTCCATGAGCGCCCGGTCGATCACCACCTCGATGTCCGCGTCGGTCAGCGGCTGGAGCGTGAGCAGCAGCGACCGCGACAGCAGCGGGCTGACGACGGAGAAAAACGGATTCTCGGTGGTGGCGCCGATGAACGAGACCCAGCGGTTCTCCACGGCGGGCAGCAGGGCGTCCTGCTGGGCCTTGTTGAGCCGGTGCACCTCGTCGATGAACAGCACGGTCTGCTCGCCGGTCAGGCCGAGTTTGCTGCGTGCCTCTTCGATCGCGGCCCGCACGTCCTTGACGCCGGAGGACACCGCCGACAACTCGACGAACTGGCGCTGGGTCACCCGGCTGACCACGTATGCGAGCGTCGTCTTGCCCGTGCCTGGCGGCCCCCATAGCAGCAGGGACATCGCCGCGTCATGCTCGGCGAGCTTACGCAGCGGCGAGCCCGCCCTGGTCAGGTGCTGCTGCCCGACGACTTCATCGAGGGAACGAGGGCGCATCCGCACGGGCAGTGGCGCCGCGGCGCTCTCGGCCTCGGCAGCTGCGTCGTCGAACAGGCTGTTTGCCTGTCCTGCATCGGCTCTGGACACCGGTTGACAGTACCTCGCGCGTACCGTCAGTTCGGCTGTCAGTGGCCGGCCCTGCGGGCTGCCCGAGCCGCTCGGGATCGCCCTGGACACTGCCCCGGTCGCTGACCTGCGCCCGCCGGGGGCTTTCATCGACCGGCGCAGACGCGAGATGCTGGGCCGGTGAGCGATGACGTCACCCCGTTTCGCATAGAAGTCCCCGAGGCCGATCTGGACGACCTGCGCCAGCGGCTGGGCCGGACCCGCTGGCCGGAGCAGGAGACGGTCGACGACTGGTCGCAGGGGATGCCGCTGAACTATGCCCGCGAGCTTTGCGAGTACTGGCTTGACCAGTACGACTGGCGGGCGTCTGAGGCGAGACTGAACCGGTTCGCCCAGTTCCGCACCGAGGTCGACGGTCTGGACATCCACTTCATCCACGTCCGCTCGGCGCGGCAAGACGCGTTGCCGCTGCTGATCACCCACGGCTGGCCGGGCTCGATCGTCGAGTTCCACAAGATCATCGAGCCGCTGGCCGATCCGCAAGGCTGCGGCGGCGATGCCGCCGACGCGTTCCACGTCGTCTGCCCGTCACTGCCGGGCTACGGGTTCAGCGGCAAGCCCAGCAGGCCGGGATGGAGCACGGCCCGCACCGCCGACGCCTGGGATCAGCTCATGACCCGCCTGGGCTACTCCACCTACGGGGCCCAGGGCGGCGACTGGGGTGCCCAGGTCACCACCGGCCTCGGCATTCGCCATCCCGAGCACCTGGCCGGCATCCACCTGAACATGCCCATCGCCTTTCCCGGACCCGACCAGCAGGACGACATGACCGACCAGGAGAAGGCGGCGCTGGCTTCGATCAAGCACTACAACGACTGGGACTCGGGTTACTTCAAGGAGCAGGCGACGCGCCCGCAGACGGTGGGCTATGGCCTGGTCGACTCGCCAGCCGGCCTGTGCGCGTGGATCGTGGAGAAGTTCTGGTCCTGGACCGACTGCGACGGAGACCCGGCCACCGTGCTGGGCCGGGACGAGATGCTCGACAACGTGATGCTGTACTGGCTGCCCGGCACCGGAGCGTCCTCGGCCCGGATGTACTGGGAGAGCGTCAAGGCGCCGCTGTTTGATCCGGTCAGCGTCCCTGTCGGCTGCTCGATCTTCCCGAAGGAGATCTTCCGGCCATCCCGGCGGTGGGCGGAGAGGCAGTTCACCGACATCCGGTACTGGAATGAGCCCGACAAGGGCGGCCACTTCGCCGCGTTCGAGCAGCCAGAGACGTTCGTGGAGGAGGTGCGCGCTGCGTTCCGCACGTTCCGCTGACCGGCGGGCCGGCAGGGACCGGCGGGCCGGCAGGCGCTGGCGCGCCGCCGCCGCCGAGTTCTGGCGCACCGAGCCTGCGCTGGCCCTCGCGCTCTACTTGCTGCTGGCCGCGGCCGCGGTCGGCTACGTTCACCTGACCGGGCACGAGGCGAGCCCGACGGTCGGCGCGACGGTCAGGGACGACTCGATCGGCGGGCTGTTCGTGTACGCCTGGTTCACCTGGCGCATGTGGGTGGGCGGCTCGATCTCCTGGACGCTGTCACTGATCTGGAAGCTGCTGATCGTCATCGGAACCGCGGTTGCCTGGCATGATGCCGGAGGACCGTTTCTGGCCGGCCTCGTCGTCCTCAGGATCGCCAGCGTCGCGCCGCTCTTCGCGCCCGCCGTGCTCGACCGCGTGACCCACGCCAACGAGAACCCTCGCATAGCCCAAGTCCGCAGGACCGTGCCCGGCCCGAACTAACGCGACCGATGGCCCGCCTCGCTCACTGGTTGTCGTACTCGTCGTGGCGACGCCACCAGAAGCCGGCCTCTTTCTCGTTGCGGCCGAGTGGCGCGCGGTCGAGCCACTGGTACATGCCCCAGAGGATGTCCAGCCCGCGCCCGTACGTCGAGTAGGTGTGATAGATCGTGCCATCTTCGAGCACGAAGGCGCTCATGCCGGGGCCTTCACGCCGATAGGTCTCCCAGTTAGTGCCGACGATCGACTGGCTGAAGGCGTCGTAGGAGCCCTCCTGTCCGGCTGCCGGCCGCAGGTCCTGCTGACCGAAGTTGTACGCGGCAGCTCCCGCTTCCCACTCCTCCTTCGTGTGCGCCACCCCGAAGTCGAAGTTGAAGTCGCTCCCATAGGAGGACGCCCACGGGAACGTCCAGCCCATTCGCCGCTTGAACGCGTCGATCTTGTCGAGCGGAGCCCGCGACACCGCGCTGAGCGTGACGTCGTGGTTGGCAAGGTGGACAGCCGAGCCGTTAAAGCCGTCGGCGATCGCGGAGCAAGACGGGCAGCCGGCGGCGTAGTCGGGCCCGAACATGAAGTGGTAGATGAGCAGCTGCGACCGTCCGCAGAACAGGTCAGCCAGCGACGCCTTTCCCTCGTCGGTCTCGAAGCTGTACTCCTTGTCGACCGTGACCCACGGCAGGTCCTGCCGCCGCCGGGACAGCTCGTCGCCGCGGCGGGTCAGCTCCTTCTCGGCGTCGAGCAGTTCCAGCCGCGCGGCAAGCCATTCCTCGCGAGTGCCGGTCTTGTGACTAGTCATTGCTGTCTCCTGTTCTTGTTTGGGTGTCCCCCGGCTATTTCGGTCTGACACTCGGGGGGGTTGTCGGGGCGGTGTCCCCCGACTGTTTTGCTACATCGTTGGTGGTGTGAGCCCCGGAATCAGCGAAGGCGCGATGACGATCACGAGTCCGAGCCCGATGAGCGCCAGCGCCAGCGAAACGTCGATCACGGCCTTGGCAGGCAGCAGCTTCTGGGCGCAGGAGAGGACGGCAACGACCGACATCCAGAACAGGCTCATGACGTCGAGCGCCACGAGCATCGCCATGAGCCCGATGCTCGAGCCGATGCAGCACAACCCGAACCCCACCCCGGAGCCGGCGTCTTCGCGGCAGCGCCGACGGCAGTGCCGCTTGGCCGGGGTGAGTTCGTAGCAGCCCGCCGCGATCACCACCAAACCAGCGGCCAGCGGCCCGTGCGGCCGGTCCAGGGCGAACGCCACGACGCCGGCGAGCGCCCAGATGGCCAGGTAGGACCCGGTGAACAGGGGTGCCGCACCCAGCTTGCCGTTCAGCCGGGCATGCCGGGCAACGGCCGGGGCAGCGCCCGGCAGCATCATCGCCGCCATCATCGTGACCCACGCCGCGGCGAAGAACCCGAACGAACCTGTCCGGGTCGCGATCCCCATGTCCATGCCGTTCATCAGCCAGGCTGCGGCTGCCCAGCATGCGGCGGCGAGCCCGAGCGTCGCCGCGATCACGATCGGCGGCGCAACCGCGCTCCGGGTTTCCGTACTCACCACCACGTCCTCCTCTCCGCTGTGCTCAGGCGCCGATCTGCGTCAAGCGGATCCGCGAGCACTCCGCTCGAGATGATCTTTCAGCGCGTCCAGCCGGCTGTCCCAATCGCGCGCCAGAGCGGCCAGGAACTGCTGGGCCACCTGTATCGGCGTCGAGTTCAGCCGATACCGGACCCGGCGCCGCTCACCGGGCTCGGCCATGACCAGGCCCGCCACGGTCAGCAGCGCCAGGTGCTTCGCGATCGCCTGCCGAGTGATCGGCAGCCGGCCGGCCAGGTCCGTGGCGGTGGCTGGCCCGCCCGCGGCCAGCGCAGCCAGGATGGCGCGCCGGCTCGGGTCGGCCAGGGCGACGAAGACCTGTTCGGCGACTCCCTCGGTGTCAGGCTGCGGCATCGAGATAGTCGACCAGCTCGCCCAGCTCGCTCGCCCATCCCTCGGTGTTGCCGTCATAGGCCTTGCGGTACGCGTCCTCGGGAAGCTGCGCGAATCCGGACTCGATGACGGTGAGCCGCGTGCCCGCATCCGTCGGCTCCAGAGTGAACTCGACGTAGGTGCGGCGCGGATCATCGTCGGGCAGCCCGAAGATATGCCAGGTGAAGCCGAACACCGTCGGTTCCTCCACCCGCTCCACCCGCATGTCGGCGGTGTGGCCGCTGTCCCACTTCATCCACGCCGAACCGCCGGGGCGCAGGTCGATGCTGGCCTGCTGGCCGAACCAGGCGCTGAGTCCCTCGGCCGTGGTGAGCGCCGCCCAGACCTCGGCCGGCGGGTGCGCGATCTCGACCGTGCGCTCGATGCGATCAGGGAAAGCCACGATTGCCTCCAGTCTGTAGCAACTGACTGGTTGCGATAATATTGCAACCAGTCGGTTGCGTCAACTGGCCGCCGGCCGCGATCCA
>JASIBJ010000277.1 GCA_030045215.1 Streptosporangiaceae bacterium
CAGGCAGGGCCGGCGGGCGCGGCGCGGGCTGCTCGTGTCCGACCTATGACCCGATGGGAGCCGCAGCCGGGCATCCCGGTGGCGTGCCTGCTGCGACACGCCGGGCGGGATCAGTGACAGTGGTTGACCACGGGTAGGGCGCAACCCTACTGTCCGTATCAGTCGGCAGCTTGACATAACTCTAAATCTCAAGTTGAAGGTGAGAGTTTGACGAGCCGTAGTTGCGCTAGACCTGCCCTGCCGACGGTACTGGGGGCGTTTGCGGGCAGGCGTTATCGCCGGGGCGTACCGAGCCCGGCTCGGCACCTGGCCGCGACGGTGGCATAGGGTCCGCGGCAGGACGGACGAGCGGAAAGGGTTCCTCCTCGTGGCAGCACCGCAGAACTACTTGGCGGTCATCAAGGTCGTCGGTATCGGCGGGGGCGGCGTCAACGCCGTGAACCGGATGATCGAAGAGGGACTCAGGGGCGTCGAATTCATCGCGATCAACACGGACGCACAGGCGCTGCTGATGAGCGACGCCGATGTCAAGCTCGATGTGGGGCGCGAGCTCACCAGAGGGCTCGGGGCCGGGGCCAACCCGGACATCGGATCGAAGGCAGCCGAGGACCATCGCGAGGAGATTGAAGAAGTCCTCAAGGGCGCGGACATGGTCTTCGTCACAGCCGGTGAGGGTGGCGGCACCGGGACCGGGGGTGCGCCCGTCGTGGCCTCGGTGGCCAGGGCCCTGGGAGCCCTCACGATCGGCGTGGTGACCAGGCCGTTCGGCTTCGAGGGCAAGCGGCGCGCGTCACAGGCTGACACCGGGATCGAGCGGCTGCGGGCAGATGTCGACACGCTCATCGTGATCCCGAACGACCGCCTCCTGTCGATCTCCGACCGGCATGTCAGCGTGCTGGACGCGTTCAAGGCGGCCGACCAGGTCCTGCTCTCCGGTGTGCAGGGCATCACCGACCTGATCACCACACCCGGCCTGATCAACCTGGACTTCGCCGATGTGAAATCGGTGATGTCGGGGGCTGGGTCCGCGCTGATGGGCATCGGCAGCGCGCGCGGCGACGACCGGTCGGTCGCGGCCGCGGAGATGGCGATTTCCAGTCCGCTGCTTGAGGCGAGCATCGACGGCGCGCATGGCGGACTGCTGTCGATCCAGGGCGGTTCGGATCTCGGTCTGTTCGAGATCAACGAGGCCTCGCAGCTGGTAGCGAACTCGGCCGCGCCCGACGCCAACATCATCTTCGGCGCCGTGATCGACGACGCGCTCGGCGACGAGGTCCGGGTCACCGTGATCGCGGCCGGGTTCGACGAGCCCCAGGGCTCGCGGCCGCGGCCGCGGACGGCTGCCTATCCCGCCTCGCCGGTGTCCTCGCCCGCCCCGGCCCCGGTCACGACCGAGTCCCAGTGGCGACCCTTCTCGCTCGGCGATCAGCAGCCGGGCCTGGTGGCACCGGTGGTGCCGGTGTCCGAGCCCGTGGCGGTGACGGCCAGGGAGCAGCCAGGACCTGACCAGCTTCCGGCCGAGGCTCAGGCGGGCGGATCCGGCCTTGACGGAGGCAAGATCGACGGGGTGCCGCAGCCGCGGGACGGAACGCAGGACGGCGCGGGGCGGCCGGCGGGTCAGCAGCCCGCCCGGCCGGCGGGCAAGCCAGCGGACGGGGCCGGCATCCGCCGCAAGTCGGTCGTGTTCGAGGAAGATGACGAGCTCGACGTGCCCGATTTCCTGAAGTGAGCCAGCTGTCCGCCGGCGTCCGCTGCCTGATGACAGATCGGAACGGCGGGGTCAGCGGTGACCCTTTCACGTCGCTGAACCTCGGCCTGGCCGCCGGGGACGATCCGGCGGCGGTAGCGGCCAACCGGAAGCTGGTGGCAGCCGCCTGCGGGCTACAGCCAGGCGATCTGGCCTGGATGCGGCAGGTGCACGGAGCCGACGTCCGGTTCGCGGCCCACGGCGGCTTGCAGGACGGCCCGTGCGATGCGATGTTCACGGACGTGGCCGGGCTCGCGCTGGCGGTGCTGGTAGCCGACTGCGTTCCTGTGCTGGTGGCCGAGCCGCAAGCCCGGCTGGCCGGAGCCGCGCACTCCGGCCGGGCCGGGCTGGTCGCCGGCGTCGTGCCGGCCCTGGTGACGCAGATGACGGCCGCGGGCGGCCGGCCTGAGCGCATGCGCGCGCTGATCGGCCCGGCCATCTGCGGGCGCTGTTACGAGGTGCCCGAGCGGATGCGGGCGGAGGTCAGCGCCGTGATCCCTGAGGCCGGTTGCACGACGAGCCAGGGCACGCCGGGCCTGGACATCGTGGCCGGGGTGACGGCCCAGCTGGCGGCGGCGGGCGTGCCGTCCGTGCGGTCAGACGGCCGGTGCACCAGGGAGTCGGCCGATCTGTACTCCTACCGGCGGACGGCACGACCGGCCGGTTTGCCGGGCTGATCTGGCTCGAACCGTAGGCGCCGGCTGCACCGCAATACCGGGGCCACCGCGCGGGTGAGACGACACGGCCGCCGGTACCCGCCTCGTTCCCCCCAATGCGGCTACGGACAAGGAGCGCGATGATGTGACGGTGATCTCATCTTCGCAGGACGCGCAGGAGCGCCGCCTTGCCGAGCTGGCCGGCAACCTGGCAGCAGTGCGAGGCCGGATCGAGGCGGCCTGCGCGGCGGCAGGGCGCGCCGCGGCGGACATCACGCTGATCGCGGTGACCAAGACGTTCCCGGCCAGCGACGTCATGCTGCTGAACCGGCTCGGCCTCGGCGACTTCGGGGAGAACAGGGATCAGGAGGCGGCCCCGAAGGCGGCGGCCTGCGCGGCGGCGGGCGTGCGGCCACGCTGGCACTTCGTCGGCCAGCTTCAGGTGAACAAGGCCGGCAGCGTCGTCCGGTACGCGGACGTGGTGCACTCGGTGGACCGGGCCAGGCTGGTCGCGGCCCTCGGCCGGCGGGCAGCGCTGGCCGGGCGGGAGATCAGCTGCCTGGTGCAGGTCAGCCTGGACGCGGCACCGCCGGCCGGGACAAGTCAGGATGGCCGCGGCGGCGCCCCGCCTGACGAGGTACTCGGGCTCGCCGCCGCGATTCAGGCCGAGCCGGCGCTGTCACTGGCGGGGGTGATGGCGGTGGCACCGCTGGGCGAGCCGGCCAGGCCCGCCTACGCGCGGCTGCGCCAGATAGCCCAGTCCGTGCGATCCGAATTTCCCTCCGCAGTCGCCATTTCCGCGGGCATGAGCGATGACCTGGGAGAAGCAATAGCAGAAGGCGCAACACACGTGCGCATCGGTACGGCGTTGCTCGGCGGTCGGCGAGCCTTCGTCAGGTAATGTCCGTCCCGTGGCACCTGGCGCGAGCTGGGCCGCCTGGCATGCACGACGGAGGACAGAAGATGGCCAGCGCGATGCGCAAGATGGCGGTCTATCTCGGCCTGGTAGAGGATGACCACCGGTACGACGACCAATACCAGGACGAGTACGGCGACGAGTACGACGAGTATGGCGCCGAGCTCGTGCAGGACGACCGGCATGAGGTGCAGGCCGCGGCGGGCGGCCGCAACGGGGAACGGCGCGCCAGCGGCCAGGTGCATACGACTGATTTGACCCGTATCACGACAGTGCATCCGCGGACGTACAATGAAGCCCGGACGATCGGAGAGTACTTCCGTGAGGGTACTCCGGTGATCATGAACCTGACTGAGATGGTCGACAGCGACGCCAAGCGCCTCGTGGACTTCTCGGCCGGACTGATCTTCGGATTGCGCGGGAGCATCGAGCGTGTAACGAACAAGGTGTTCCTGCTATCTCCGGCCAACGTAGAGGTGGCGGCAGAAGACAAGGCCAGGATCGCGGAGCGAGGTTTTTTCAATCAGAGCTGACCGCGATGCCGGCCCGATCGGGCTACCACCCGGCGCTGGCCGTGACCGGCAGGTACCGATAGGCAGGCGGGTGTGAACTACATAGTCAGGGACGTGCTCTTCTACGCACTATCTGTCTACCTGGTGCTGCTCATCGCGCGTATGATCTTCAGCTGGATTCAGGTGTATTCGCGGACCTGGGCGCCGACGGGGATCCTGCTCGTGATAGCCGAGTGTGTCTACACGGCCACAGATCCGCCACTGAGATTTCTAAGGCGCTACATTCGACCGCTCCGGATCGGTAGTCTGGCCCTTGACCTCAGCTTCATGCTGCTGTTCCTGGTGGTCTACGTGCTCTGGCAAGTGGTCCAAGTTCAGTAAGGTCATCAGGTAGCGTCCATAGAACGGGACAAAGCTCCAGGGAGAAGAGATGCCACTGACGCCCGCGGATGTGCGGAACAAGCAGTTCAGCACGACCAGGCTCAGGCCGGGCTACGACGAGGAAGAGGTCGACGCCTTCCTCGACGAGGTCGAAGCAGCGCTAGACGAGCTCATTCAGGACAACGAGGAGCTCCGTGCCAAGCTGGCTGAAGTGCTGCGCGGCAAGCCACCGGTCACGCTGTCGCCGCAGGCCGACGTGCCCGAGCTGATGGCCCCCGAGCCGATCAGGCACGAGCCCGAGCGCCGGCCAGAGCCGGTCTCGATGCGGCCCGCCGAGGACAACATGGATACCGTCGCCCGTGTGCTGGCGCTGGCGCAGCAGACCGCCGACCAGGCGATCGCGGACGCGCGGCGCGAGGCGGATGAGACGCTGGGCCGGGCCCGGCGCGAGGCCGACGACATCCTCACCAAGGCCCGTCGCCAGTCCGAGCAGATCACCAGCGATGCCAGGGCCCGTGCCGAGAGTCTCGAGCGGGACGCGCAGGAGCGGCACCGCCAGGCGATGGGCTCGCTCGTCCAGTCCCGCGAGGAACTGGAGCGCCGGGTCGACGACCTGCGTGCGTTCGAGCGCGAGTACCGCAGCAGGCTCAAGGCCTACCTGGAGGGTCAGCTCCGCGACCTGGAGGCGGGTGCGGCCGACAGTGGCGTGTTCCCCGCCGTGGCCGGCGGGCCGTCCATGGGCATGGGCCGGATGGAGATGCGCAACGGCGCCCAGAGCGGCGGTTACCCGTCGATCCCTGAGCCGGTCGCGCACAACGGCGGGTTCCACCCCTCGGACGCGGGTCAGCACGACCGTCGTTAGCACTGGCCGCGTATGGCAGTGCCGAGAGCTGACGGGGGGCCGTAGGTGATCCGGTTCAGCGCGATCGTGTCGGTCGTGGTCGTAGCGCTCGTCCTGCTGGTCGTAGGTGCGGCGTCTGGCGCGCTCATGCTGGTGTACCTCGCGATCGGTGTGGCCGGCCTGGCCTTGCTTATGCTGATCGCCGGCGTCCTGGTCTGGCGCGAAGAGATCTTCGGCACCTCGGGGGCGGCGCGGCCTGCCGTCCCTGGACCGGAGATGCCATACGGGGCCGAGGCGCAGTTCGGGTCGGAGGCGCAGTTCGGCTCGGCGGCGCAGTTCGGGCCGGGCGCGGACGAGCCGGTCGTTGTGCGGAGCGGCGGGCCTCTGGTGTCGCAGGCAGCGGCCGAGGGCGGCCCGGCCGGCCGCGCGGCTGCCGCGGGACGTACGGCCCCGGCGGCGTACGCCGGGCGCGGGCAGACAGAACACGGGCGGCAGGAGTACGACCCGCGGGACCGGGTCGTTCGCGAGGATCGCGGTGCTGGCGGCCGCGGCGCTGGCGACGGCCGGGGCGGGCCTGGAGGCGATCGAGCCCCGAGAGACAATCGCGGACGGTGGTCGTCCCGGGATCGTCCCGCCGAGGAGTCAGCGGCCGTCGCGGGCTGGGCAGCGGCCGGCGGGTCGGCCGCCTGGGAAGACGATCCCCGGCATCAGCACGAGAGCGGCGCCGATCCAGGCAGAAGCGAACCAGCCAGACGCGAGTCGGCCAGGAGACCGCCACGCGCAGCCCAGGCCGCGCGCGACGCACGCAGGCAGGCTCAGTCGTGGTGGGGGCCAGTGGAGCCTGCGAGTACGCCGGACGAGGCGGCAGGGCATGGCCTGCCCCGGTCGGCGCCTGACAGCGGGTGGGCGTTTACCGCACAAGACGAGCCGGGCGCCGGGCTGACTGCCGCTGCGCGGACTGCCCCCGGCGGCGGGCTGGCGGAGACCGTTGGCGATCGAGACCAGGCCGCACGTTCTGGTCGGCCACCAGGCCAGCCCGGCCAAACTCCGCGGGACCCCGTGGTGCGCAAGCGCGGCCCAAGCGAACCGCCCGTCGCGCGGCCGGTCGGCACGAGTGCTGCCGGCCCGGCCAGTCCGGAG
>JASIBJ010000278.1 GCA_030045215.1 Streptosporangiaceae bacterium
CCCAGGGTCCGGTGGCGCTGGCCGGTGGCAGCGCACCGTTGTGGCCACTCGCGACCGGCCTACTCGCGGCCGCGGCATTCGGCCTGGTCGTGGCCGGTGACCGCGCGGCGGCCGAGGTCCCGGCAGCGGCACTGCGAGCGCGGGCACGCACCATCGGCCAGATGTCCGCCGCAGTGCTGAACCTGGACGCGCGGCGCGTGACCACGGCGTATCGCGGGGCCGTAGGCACCTACGGGCGGGTCAGGCTCGCGATCGGCGTGCCGCTTCGGCGCTGGCTCGTGCTGCCGTGGCGTGACCTCACCGCCCTGGTACGCGCGCCGTCGAGACTGGCGTGGTCGGCGCTGCTCTCGTTCGGGGCGGTCGGCCTGGGTGCGCTGGCGGTGCGGTCCCCGCACGCGGCGCTGCTGTCGCTGGCCGCCGCCCTCACCATGGGCTACTTCGCCGCGGCCGGGTTGTGCGAGGGCGCGCGACTTGACGGCGACGACCCCAGCCGGTCCCGGCAGCTGCCATTCCGCTACGAGACACTGGTCTGGTGGCACGCCATCGTGCCGAGCCTGGTGCTGGCCGTGTTCGCTGGCGGCCCAGCGGTAGCGCTCGCAGTGCTGACCGGCCACCTCCGGATGCTGGCGCTCGTGGCGGTCGCGATTCCGGTGCTGGTCGGCGGCGCGCTGGTCAACTCGTTCCGCGGCGAACTCGAAGGCCGCATGTTCGAGGGCTTCGACACGCCGCTCGGCAACTCTTCGGGCGTGACGATCTCGCTTTGGTACGTGACCGGGCCGCTACTCGCGATCGCCCCGATGATCTTCCTGCTGTACCGGTCTATCTCATCGGTCACGGCAGGACCCACAGTCTGGGCGGCAGTGCTCTCGACCGCGCTGGCGGTCTGGCTCGCGAGTATCGCTCGCGGGCGGGCCAGGCGCCTGCGGTCAACCTAGACGTCAGGCGGGAGACCGCTATCGGCGCTTAGGCCGAAGGGTCGGCAGTCGCCTCGGTGCCCTCGAGGAGTTCGCGGACCTCTGCCTCACGGAACCTTCGGTGACCGCCCGGGGTCCGGATGCTGCTAATCCGACCCGAGGCCGCCCACCTCGTGACGGTCTTTGGGTCGACGCGGAAGAGCGTGGCCACTTCCCCCGGAGTGAGCAAGCGCTCACTAGTGCCATCCATCGTGCTTGTCCCCCTTGGTGGACTCCCGAGCCTCTGTCGCAAGTGTCGCAGATGTTCGCTAACTTGGCTAACCTAACGACAAAGAACGTTTTTGTCCTAAGAGTCCGAACACATGTGTGCGCTACGCAAAATTTAGGTTAAAAATTAGCCTTCTCAGCTAAACAATCCCGAACTACTGCGCTCCAGCCGAACGATGTCCAGGCTCGGCCCGGCGACGACCAGTCGTCTGCGGCCTGAAAACTGCGGACACCGGAGGCCGCCCACATGCGGCTGCCCTCCGTGCGGCCGCGGGCCAGCCGCCGGGCAGAGCCGAGCACGGAGCGGCCGGGCTAGAGCGCGTGCGAGCACCCTGGGCGGCTGGCTGCGTGCCGCGATGCGACTTGACCTGGCCCCGGCCACGCCGGCGCCACGGACGCAATATGCTCAGTTACGTTATGCGCGCAACGATGTCCTACACGATCTTGAGGTTGCTGCTGTTCTTCGCGGCCCTCATCGTGCTCTACTTCCTCGGTATCGGCGGGATCGCGCTGGTCGCTCTCGCCGCGCTGATCAGCGCCCTGATCAGCTTCGTAGTTCTGTCGCGGCTGCGCGACTCGATGTCGGCCTCGCTGTTCGCCAAGGTGACCCGGTTCCGCGAGCGGCTAGATGAGGGCACCAGGTCCGAGGACATCGACTGAGCCACAGCTACAGCTACTGGGTCTCAGCCGCGAGCCAGCCGCCGGCCTCAAGCAGGCGCAACACCGCGGCAACCGCCTCGCTGCGGCTCAGCACCGAGGTGTCAATGACGAGCTCGGCATCGACTGGCTCCTCGTATGGGTCGGAGACGCCGGTGAAGTGGCTGATCACCCCGGTCCTGGCCTTGGCGTACAAGCCCTTGCGATCGCGCGCCTCGCACACCTCGACCGGTGTCGCGACATGGATCAGGAAGAAGTCGCCCACCTCGCTGACCATCCTGCGAACTCGCGCCCTGGCGGCGGCGAACGGCGCGATCGGCGCGCAGATCGCGATGCCGCCGTGCCGTGCGACCTCCGCCGCGACGAAGCCGATCCTGGCGATGTTCAGGTCGCGGTCGGCACGGGAGAACGTCAGGCCGGACGAGAGCAGCTGACGGACCAGGTCGCCGTCGAGCAGCGACACCTGCCGGTCACCGCGTTCGGACAGGATGTCGCTGAGGTCCCTGGCGATCGTGGACTTTCCCGATCCGGACAGGCCGGTGAGGAACAGCACCAGCCCGCGCTCGGATCGCGGCCTCCGGACCCGCCTGAGTTCGCGCGCGACAGGCGCCGGAGTGAACCAGGCCGGGATATCGCTGCCGGCATCCAGCAGATCGCCGAGCTGATCGGCAGACAGGTCCTCCATCTCAATGCCCGCCTCGATGAGCGCGAGCGGCCGCCAGACCTCGGCGCGGGGATCGTAGGCCCAGTCTCCTGACTGCAGTACCGGGATCGATGCGGCCGCGGCCATTGCCGGTTCGTCCGCGGGCAGGGCGGCGTCGGACATCAGGTGGGTCGCGCCATAAGCGGCTGCGACGCGCGCGCAGGCCGCCAGTTCGCGGGCCCGGGCGTTCGGGTCGGCGACCGCATCACCGCGCGGCGCGAGCGGCACCGGAACCACCAGTGAGCCGGCCGGAAGGCTCGAGGTAGCGGCCAGCACGGTCCTGACCAGTGCCTGCGCGTTCTGCACGACGTCGATCGGCCCGCTCACGAGCGGCAGCACGAGTACTTGCGCACGCAACTGCCCGGAAAGGTGCCTGAGCTGCCCGATCTGGCGGCTGTTCAGCGGTGCCCTCGTCGCATAGGCGAGCACGGGCCCGTCGCCGAGCCTGGCTCTCGTCTGCGCCGGAGTCAGCATCAGCCGCCGGAACGGGCCGTGCTCCAACTCGCGGTTGGCGATGACCGGGCCAGCCAGCCGCACCAGGTCAGGCCCGGCTGTCCCGTCCACCGAGGGAGCGCGCAACGGCGTGCGCTCGGTGATCTGCAGGACCGCTACCGGGGTCCCCTCGGGATCGGCCAGCGAAAGCCGGTGCGGGCCCTCGGTGCCGTAGTCAGGCGGTGCCAACTCGGCCGGCACGTCCAGGGCCACCACGATCGGGAAGGGGGTGCCGTCTGCGAGCTGCCACGCCGTCCGGACCGCCGCGACGTCGGCGTCGGTCATGAAGCCGTGAAGCGGAGCGAGCGCGCCGGAGAGCAGCAGTTCGAGGTCGGCGATCTCATCCGGCGTGAGAGTGTAAGCGAACGGGTCGGCTATCCCTGCCATCGGCGCAGCCTCGGTTCCAGCAGTCACGTTCCCCTCCATGCGGCCTTACACCCCGCTGACGGGGGGTCGGTCCTGCACAACTGCCGGATCTACACCGCATCCCGAGGCTACCGGAATGCGCGGCTCAGCCTCGCTATTCGAGCACCCTGGCAAACCTGTCCTCTGGCCTGCGGACGACGTAGCGGAGCTCGTCGTGATCGCAGCGCAGTCGCCCGAAGGCCAGCCGGCTGACCAGCCTGGCGGTGAGCCGGGCGCGGCCGGGCGAGCTGGTCTGGTCGCGGTGCGCGACGATCAGCCCGTGTCGGCTCAGGAACGCCTCGATGCCGCGCGGGGAGGCCACCCGTTCGTAGATGGCCGGATGGGGGCCTGGCTGGCCTGGCCTGCTGGCCCGCCAGGCCAGGCTGCGGAGCACGTCGGGCATTCTGCGATCGAGGAAGCCGACGGCGCTGCCGGGGTCGGTGAAACGCAGCATCAGCAGCCCGCCGGGTCGCAGCGACGCGACCAGCCGCCCGAGAACCACGTCGGCATGGCTGATCCGGTGCAGGAGCAGCGAGCAGTGCACGATGTCGAAGGATCTCGGCCTCAGTGCCACCAGCCGGAGGTCGCCGAGTGCAGCCTCGGCCAGATCGGCCCGTCCGGCGACCGCCGCCCGCGTCACCGGCGACTCGTCGTCGATGTAGCAGATGTCCACGATGTGACCGCGGGCGCGCAGTGCGGCGAGGTCGAGGTCATGGCCGGCGGTCGTGCAGCCCGCCTGCAGTACCGAGATCACGCGGCCCGGCCGCCGGGCGGCGTGCTCAAGTGCAAACCTCGTGAACACGCCTGCCGCACCGGTCGCCGCCGTCGCGGCGGACGCGGACTGCCGGTCAGCGACGGGAGCCGCGCGCTTGCGGTGCAGCCCTGGACCGGCGCGGATCGCCACGCCCGGAACACCCTGAGCGCTTTTCACGAATCCATAGAGTAGCGCTCCGAACACTGTCCGTACTCAATTTGAGCCCGCAGTGACCACGGCGCGTCCATGCGCCTGCCCGCCGCCGGGCCGAGCGTGTCAGTAGACTAGGAGCATCCCGCCGCACGGGCGCTCAGCCAGCCTCGCTGGCGACCCCGATGCGTCCTGTCGCGGGCCATCAGTGCTGCCCAAGATAAGGACATCATGAGTCTGCATGGCCTTCTGCCGGTCATCGGCGCCGATCCTGACCTAACGCAAGCCCTCGAGCAGGCAGCCCAGTTGCCGGCCCTCGGCGGCGACTTCATCGCGCCGACGCCGCTGCGGCCGCTGCTCGTCGCCGCGCTGGCCGAAGCGACACCGGCAGGCGCCGTCGATGCGGCCGGTGACCAGACACCTGGCGAGTCGGCCCGGCCTGAGCCCTCTGGCATCGTGCTTGCGGTCACCGCGACCGCGCGCGAGGCCGAGGAACTCACCGCCGGGCTCGGCTCCCTGCTTGGCGAGGACTCCGTCGGCTACTTCCCGGCATGGGAGACCCTGCCGCACGAGCGACTCTCGCCGCGGTCTGACACCTCGGGCCAGCGGCTGGCGGTGCTGCGCCGTCTCGCTCACCCGGACCCGTCCGATCCCCGCTCGGGGCCGCTGAAGATCGTTGCGACTCCGGTCCGCAGTCTCCTGCAGCCGATGGTCAGCGGCCTTGGCGAGCTGG